>NZ_JBPCKQ010000201.1:0-16973 GCF_051004135.1 Ornithinimicrobium sp. | reverse complement strand
CGGCACTGATCCAGGGTGCGGGACGGGTCCTGGCTCTTCATCTGGTGCGCGACCTCATCGATCGCGGCCCAGCAGGCCAGCGACTCCGCCGCGGGCAGGCTGGCCCACCACGACGTCATGCCCGGGTCGTCCCCGGCGCACATCCGCACGAACCGGTCGGCCCGGGCCTTGACCGCCCTGGCGCGCACCGCGAGCGGGTCGACCTCCTCCAGGGCCCGACGCACCCGGGACCGCACCCGCCCGGGCGTGTCCTGGCACACCCGCGGGTGGACCTTGCCCTCGACCACACCGCAGACCTCCGCGTCGGCCAGCTCCAGCTCCTCCGCGATCACCTGCGCCCGGAACGCATCCAACTGGCCGTGGGCCACCGCGTGCAATGTGACTGGCAGGTCTGTGCACAGCTTGACCGAGAGTCGGGCTCGCTTGTGCGCGGTCATCGGCGCCATCCCCAGCACCGGGGCCAGCTCGTCCCCAGCGAACTCGCACAGGTGCCCGATCCCCCGGTCCACCGAGACCAACACCCCGTCTTGGTCGTAGTCATCCTCCCGGGCAGCGAACTGCCCGATCCGCACTGTCTGCGCCGCGCTGGCCGCGCAGATCAGCTCCTGCAACTGGGTGACCTGACCCATCAGCTCCGGGGTCTCCATATCCACGCAGGACTCGCCCGCCCGGTCCACCATCCGGCGCAGCAGCTGCATGACCTCGACCATCTCCTCCATGCGAACAACAGTACGAGTGACCACCGACAGACCCCGTCACCAGCTGCTTGGTTGTGGTTGCGGCGTAGGTTTCGGTCGTCAGTCTTCACTCGCTCGTCACTCATGCGTCAGTGAGGGATCAGTGACGCATGAGTGACGCCCCGCGACGTGTGAGTGACGAGCGGAAGGCCTGTGCTGTGCTCTTACTGGCGATGTGAAAGTGAAAATGAAGCTGAGGAGGTCACCAACAGCGACACCTGATCGAAGTTCCTTGCTGCAGACGGCCTGGCAGCCTCCTCCCACCGACGGGTCCTGCGGGCCTGAGAGGATGACCACACATGAGAGACCTGCTGGCCCGCCAACTCGATATCGCGTGGAGTTTCGCGCGCGAGATCGTGATCGGACGGGTGTCTCGCGAGGCAGCCCTGTGGGAGCCGTCGGCCAACGTCATCACCGTGCACGAGTCGGACGAGGGCTGGGTCGCGGACTGGCCGGATGAGGAGTCCTCCCCGCTGCCGGATGCCACGGTGGGCTGGCTCCTCTGGCACATCGAGTGGTGGTGGACCGACGCCGCCCGGGTCTGCGCCGGACAGGCCGCCCTGTCGCCGGCGGAACGTCTTTGGTCAGGCTCGACCGACGGGCTCGTGGCAGCCAAACGGGAATGGGATGCAATCCTGCACAGCCATGATCTCGATGCCGAAGTCGTTGGGCTCATGCCGACGGCCCAGCCGCTCTGGTATGTCGCGGCTTGGGTAAACTTCGAGCTCACCAAGGACCTGGCCGAGATCAACCAGCTCCTCACCCGGCGGGCAAACCAGTGACGTTGCCGGCGGACAGCCACGTGCATACCGAGTGGTCGTGGGACACGACCAAAGCCTCGATGGAGCGCTCCTGCGCCCGCGCCGTGGACATCGGCCTCCCGACGATCGCGTTCACGGAGCACCTGGACCACACGGTCTGGACCGTCGAACCGGATACTCTGGCCGAGCATGATCCGCTCCGTCAGCTCGGCTCCCCGGACGGCACGTTCACGCCGCCGACGTTCGACGCGGCGGGCTATCTGGAGTCGATCGAGCGGTGCCGCGACCGATACCCGGACCTGCGCATCCTCAGCGGTCTGGAGCTGGGGGAGCCGCACTGGCACGCCGGTCCGGTCGCCGAGGTGCTGGCGACCGGGCACTTCGACCGGGTGCTCGGGTCGCTGCACTGCCTGCCTGACGAGGCCAGGTATGCCGAGCCGCCCGGGCTGTACGCCCACCGGGCGCCGGATGAGGTGATGCGGACCTACCTGGCCGAGGTGACGCGGCTGGTCACCGAGTCTGACGCCTTCTCGGTGCTCGCCCACATCGACTACCCCTTGCGGTCCTGGCCGGACCACGTCGGCCCCTTCGACCCCGCCGACTTCGAGGAGGAGTTCCGACATACCCTCCGATCGATCGCCCAGTCCGGGCGAGCACTGGAGATCAACACACGGATCCCGCTGCACGCACAGATCCTCGCCTGGTGGCACGACGTGGGCGGTGAGGCGATCACCTTCGGCAGCGACGCGCACGAGCCGTCCGCCGTCGCGCGAGGCTTCGCCGACGCAGCCCAGATGGCGCAGGCACACGGCTTCCGGCCCGGGCGGGACCCGCTCGACTTCTGGGGTCGCGTGGACTGACAGCGCCTGGGGGAGGTCGGTCGGCATGCTGACGGCGCACTTTCGACCTCGACGACCAACCCGCTGACGATTAGCCCCTGCAGATTCGCTGCCCTGGCGACACAACTGCAGAGGGAAGCGCTTTGGTTCGAGCTCAAGCGGGCTTGCGGGCATGGACGTGCTCGATCGCACCCATCTTCCGCCGCTCGGTCTCCTTGAGGGTGACGCTGAGCTCGCGCACCGTGGCCAGCGGTCGCCGGGTGAAGTGCTCACCGTGCAGCGGCACGGCGACCAGGTCGGCGACGTGCTGCACGGCCCGCAGTGGCCAGAAGGACGCGACGATGTGGTCGGCCAGGATCAGCCGCCCGCCGGGGCGAAGCACCCGCAGCGCCTCGGTGAGGGCACCGCGTTCGTCGGGTATGCAGCACAGCGCGAAGGTGGACACGACCGTGTCGAACGACTCCGCCGGGAACGGCAGCGCCGCGGCATCCCCCTGATGCAGGGCCACGCGACGGCGGAGGCGCTCGGCCTGCCGACGCGCGAGGTCGAGCATGGCCGGGCTCCAGTCGATGCCGGTCAGCGCGACGTCGTCTGGGTAGTGCGTCAGGTTGGCCCCCGTGCCGATGCCCACCTCCAGCGTCTCGCCGCGCGCCCTGCTGCATACCCACTGCCGACTGTCCGGGAAGAGGCGGCGCTCGGCGCCCGTCATCTTCGTGTCGTAGGACGGGGCCTGCTTGTCCCAGTAGCCGACGAGCGCCCGGGTGGATCGGGTCATGAGTCGATCGAACGCCGGTCCGGCCTGGCGTGTCAACCGCCGGCTTGGAAAACCTGTTGAGCCTGCCGCGGGCGTGCGCGAAGACTGCGGCGATGACCGGTCGAGCGTGAGGAGAAAAGGATGGACGGATTCACGCCCGAGGGGAAGCTGCTCGGCGTCCTCGGTCTCATCCCCGCGGGAGCGTTCGTGGTCGACACGGTCCGCAGACGGCTCGGGTGGTGGCGAGTCACGGGCACGGTGCCGGTGCTTCTGTCGCTGGGCGGGGTCGCCTGGTTCGCGCTGACGTTCCGGCTGCTCTCAGCAGTATGCGGTCGCAGCCGGTCGCAGCCGGTCGCAGCCGGTCGCGCGGGTGACAGCGGAGATCCGGTCCGAACCGTGGGGCGTCGTGGCCCGGCAGGTGGAGGACTACCTCGGGTATGCCCGTCCGGTCGGCGTTGCGGGCATCCTCGAGCGGGCGATCGACGCGGCCCGGCAGCGAACTGAGCAGGGGTAGCGGGCGGCAGTAGCGGCTCGGATCGGCGAGCTCGTCGCAGCCTCCGGGCTGACCACCGCAGAGTTCGCCTCCCGCATCGGCACCTCCCGGACCCGGCTGTCGACCTACCGCAGCGGTCAGGTCACCCCGTCGGCCGCGCTGCTGGTGCGGATGGAGCGCATGGCGGACCGCCTGTAAGACCCGTGTAGCACCAATCCAGCGCTACACTGGAGATATGGCCAATCTCACGATCACCGTGGACGAGGACGTACTCCGGCGCGCCCGCATCCGAGCCTTGGAGCGGCACGAGTCCGTCAATGCCTATCTGGCTCGGACGCTCGAGCGGTATGCCGACTCCGGTGTCTCCGCCCGAGCCGTCTTCGCCGAGATCGGCGAGCTCGCTGATGCGGCGCAGGCCGGATCCGAGGGCACCGGCCGGACCTGGACCAGGGACGACCTGCATCGTGAGTAGCGTCTTCGTCGACACCAACGTCTTCGCCTACCAGTTCGACGTCTCCGAGCCGATCAAGCGAGAGCGAGCCATCGCTGCGTTGGACAGCGATCGGGACTTCGTGATCAGCACACAGGTGATGTTGGAGTTGCACTCCGTCCTGACGCGCAAGCTTCGCCCGCCCGTGTCACCTGCCAAGGCTCGCAGCGTCCTCGATCGTCTGGCGAAGCTGCCCGTCGTCACCGCGGACGCCCGCTTGGTATGCCGTGCCGCGGCCACGAGCGAGCGTCATCGACTCTCGATCTGGGACGCCATGATCGTCGAGGCGGCGGCGGAGGCGGGGTGTGCTGAGCTCTGGTCCGAAGATCTGGCCAGCCGTTCTGTGCTCAACGGCGTCCGCGTCGTCAACCCGTTCCCCTGATCGCCTCTGGCAGGGTGGCCGGATGCCGGCCGCCAGAAATCGACAGGGCCGGTGTCCTGGAGGCCCGGGCCCGTTCGTGGAGAAGGTGAAGGGCAGCCCGCCCTCGGGTCCGGCGCACCGGACCACACCACATACGAGAAGGAGCACACCATGGCCCAGTACCTGCTGTCCGTGCACAGCCGTGACGAAGACCACGTGAGCGGTCCGGTCCCGGACGACGTCCAGGCCGTCTTTGCGGCCGTCGACCGGTTCAACGACGAGCTGCAGTCCTCCGGTTCGTGGGTCTTCGCGGGTGGGTTGCACCCGGCGAGCACCGCGACCGTCGTCGACGGCACCGGCTCGGGTGACCCGGTGGTCACCGACGGACCCTACCTGGAGTCCAAGGAGCACCTCGGCGGCTTCTGGGTCGTCGACGTCGCCGACCTCGACGCCGCCCTGGAGCTGGCCCGGCAGGGGTCCGCGGCCTGCCAGGGCAAGGTCGAGGTCCGTCCCTTCCAGGGCGAGCCGGACGCCTGAGCGACCCGTGACGGCATCCGGTCGCGACGAGCTGGACCGTGTCTTCCGCGAGGAGCACGGCCGGGTCGTCGCCACCCTGGTCCGCCACCTCGGCGACATCGACCTCGCCGAGGAGGCGGCCCAGGAGGCCTATCTGGTCGCCCTGCAGCGCTGGCCCGAGACCGGCCCGCCGCCCAACCCCGGCGGCTGGCTGACCACCACTGCCCGCCGCAAGGCGATCGACCGGATCCGTCGCGAGTCGACCCGCGACTCCCGGCACGCCCAGGCCGCCATGCTGATCGACCCCGACTCAGCCGCCCAGCCCGTCTCCGGCGTCGTGGACGACCGGTTGCGGCTGATGTTCACCTGTTGCCACCCGTCGCTGGCCACCAGTGCGCAGGTCGCGCTGACCCTGCGGCTGCTGGGCGGGCTGAGCGTCGCCGAGGTCGCCGCGGCCTTCCTGGTCGAGGAGGCAGCCATGGCCAAACGGCTGACCCGGGCCAAGCAGAAGATCAAGGCCGCGCGCATTCCCTACCGGGTGCCGGCCGACGCCGAGCTGCCGGGCCGGCTGCGCGGCGTGCTGGCCACGCTGTTCCTGGTCTTCAACGAGGGCTACCTACCCGGGGATCTCGAGGGGGAGCCGATCCGCACCGACCTGTGCGTCGAGGCGATCCGGCTGAGCCGGATCCTGGCCACCCTGATGCCCGACGAGCCTGAGGTGCTGGGCCTGCTCGCCCTGATGCTGCTGACCGAGGCGCGGCGGCCGAGCCGGGTGGCAGGCGGTGCCCTGGTGACGCTGCCGGAGCAGGACCGCTCCCGCTGGGACCGGGACTTGATCGCCGAGGGTCACGGGCTCGTCCGCGCCTGTCTGCGGCGGGGGTGGCCCGGCCGCTACCAGATCCTGGCTGCGATCAACGCCGTGCACACCGACGCTGGTCGTGCCGAGGACACCGACTGGCGGCAGGTCGTCGCGCTCTACGACCAGCTGTATGTCGTGGAGCCGACCCCCGTGGTCGCGCTCAACCGAGCGATCGCGCTCGCCGAGGTGCACGGCCCGGAAGCAGGCCTGACCGAGCTGGAACCCCTCGGCGCGGACCTTGAGGGCTATCACGCCTTCCACGCTGCGCAGGCCGACCTGCTGCGTCGAGCCGGGAAGTCCGATGCAGCAGCCACGGCATACCGGCGGGCACTGGAGCTCGTGACCAACCCGGCCGAGCGTGTCTTCCTGCAGGCCCGACTGGCCATCGTGCTCGACGGCATCGACTGACCTGGGGATCACGGGCTCCCGGTGAGCCCCGCCCGGCTTTGCTCCCGCCAACGCAGCAACGTCGGCGGACCCCTCTGGCAAAACGTAACACTTGCGTTACATTTGTGCCGTGGACGTGTTCGCGGCGTTGGCCGACCCGGTGCGGCGCGAGCTCCTTCGGAGGGTGTCGAGCGAGTCGGTACGCGCGGGTGACCTGGCAGCTGAGCACCCGGTCAGCCGGCCGGCCATCAGTCGGCACCTTCGGGTGCTCATCCAGACCGGTCTGGTCGAGGTCGACACGCAAGGCCGTGAGCGGCGCTACCGGCTGCGGCCGGCCGGCCTGGCCCCCGTGCGACAGATGGTGGACTCCCTGACCGAACCCGGCTCCTCCCGGCATAGCCCGCTGGTGTCGCCCGAGCACCTCTTGGCGCTGGAGACCGAGGTGCGCCGCGCCACGCGGGACCGACAGTCGAGCACCACAACAGACACCAGCCAGGAGAGCGCATGAACCGCATGCCCACGGGACGCCGCGAGCGCCGATCGTTCGGTGAGGCGATCGTCCTCGAGCGCACCTTCGCCGCGCCGATCGACGACGTTTGGGCGGCCGTCACCGAGCCCGAGCGGCCGGAGCGGTGGATCGGCACCTGGGCGGGCGACCCGACGTCCGGTCAGGTCGCCTTCCGGATGACCGCCGAGGGTGCCGACGTTCCTGCCGTGACCGTCCACATCGATGACTGCGCGCCGCCCCACCTGCTGCGGGCACGTATCGAGGTGGCCGACCCGCCGGGCCAGGAGTGGCGATGGGAGCTGCACCTGACCCACCACGCTGGTGTGACGACGCTGAGGTTCGTGCAGGCGGCGGCCGGCGACGTCCCGGTCAGCGATGTCGGGCCGGGGTGGGAGTACTACCTGGACCGTCTGGTCGCCGCGGAGTCCGGGCAGGACGTGGCTTCGGTCGACTTCGAGCGCGACTACCACCCCGCGATGAGCGGCTACTACCGCGACCTGTTCGCCTGTCCCGTCGGCGCCATGTCCGCGCTCAGGGGGCGCTCCGGGTGTCGACGGTTGACCAGGTCAACCTGGTCGACTTATCTTGGGGTTGTGGAGGTCACTGTTCAGGAAGCCAAGACCCACCTGTCACGTCTGCTACGCAAGGTCGAAGCGGGCGAGTCGATCGTGATCCGGCGCGGCAGCCAACGCATCGCGGTGCTGTCGCCGGCCCCGCCGCCAGTCGGCGACCGGCGCATCTGGGGAGACCTCGCCGGCGCGATCCCCGACGACTTCGACGACATACCGGATGACTTCGCGGCCTACCGGTGACCTCGATCTTGGCCAGTCCTCGGTTGCTGCTCGACACCAACGTGGTCATCTGGCTGCTCCTCGGCGACCGCTCGGCCGTCTCCGCGCGCGCACAGGACGCGTTGCAGGACGCGAGTCACGAGCTGCTGCTCAGCGCCGTCAGCGTGTGGGAGATCGCGACCAAGCGGTCGCTGGGCAAGCTGGACATCGACCCGTCTTGGGCGCGTGAGCTGCTGCGCCTCGACCTCGTCCAGCTGCCGGTGACGGCTGAGCACGCGCGCCGGGTCGAGTCGTTGCCGTGGCACCACCGTGACCCGTTCGACCGGCTTCTGGTCGCGCAGGCCGAGGCTGAGCAGTGCCCGCTCGTGACCGCCGACGCTCGGCTGGTCGCGTATGACGTGTCGATCGTGTGGTGAGCATCGCAGGTCGACGAACCGACACGCCTATTTGCACGCAGCCTGATCCCGCGAAGGTCCCCTCCCGGTGCTCCCGGCGCAGGGACCGATCCCGTTGGCGACTCTCAGCTGTGCGACAGGGCCGGCGGGACGTCAGGCAGCTCGAAGGTGAGCCCATCGGGGTAGCAGGAGTACCAGTCCTCGCGCGGCTCGTAGGAGCGGATCAACGGGTGACTGGTCTTGTCGTGATGCGCGGTGGCGTGCTTGCCCGGCGAGCTGTTGCAGCACCCGACACGGCCGCAGGAGGAGCACATCCGCAGGTGCACCCACCGTCCCCCCGTGGCCAGGCAGTCCGAGCAGCCGTAGGTCGAGGACGGCATGCTGCTCTCGTCAATGGTGTCGCGGTGGGTGCAGGACTGGGCCATCGCGTCTCCTGGCTCGATCGGCCGACCGGGTGGACTGCCGTCACTGCGAGTATGCAGCACCGCCGCCGGTGGAGACGAAGGTCCGCGCCTCCAGCAGGTAGTCCAGACACGGCTCCTCGTGCGGGGCCGGGATGCAGACCCATTCGCGCATCGGCCGGCCCGGCCGCGGGGAGCACGGCATACCGTCTCCCGCCTCGATGAGCTCGGCGACACGGGGCGCGGGCAGCTTGACGACAAGGTCGTCGGCGGTGGCGAAGCCGTAGAACTTGCCGCCGGTCCGCAGCCCGGGGGAGTGCAGCATACGACCCCGCTCGTCGACAGGGTGCCGGTCGAGCATCTGCTGCGCCACCGTGGCGAAGACCCCGTCCGCGAAGGGGTGAGTATGTCCGGGCACGGTCAGATCCTACGGCTGTGCCGGATGCTCCGTCGTGGCCGCCATGCCGTGCAGCGACAGCTCCACGAAGTCCTCGATGGGATGCATCTCGACGTGCGCTGCGACCCGGGAGAGGACCTGGCGGATCAGGTCGCCAGGGCCCTCGAGCTCGGTGCCTCTTGGGTGGAGCACGACTGGGGCGAACTGCCATGGGTGGTGCTGGCCGACCCCTCCGGCAACGAGTTCTGCATCCTGCCGCCGGGCACAAGCGCCGGAGGGACTTCTCGGGAGTCGGCCCTGCGGTAGTGCTCGACCAGCGAGTAGGTTGTTGTGGCGTGGGGCCTGACGATCTCGCGCAGCTGCGCCGCGCACGCGATCTGCTCGATCGCGACTACCGGGAGCGGCTGGGCGTGCCCACGATGGCCCGGGCGGCGCTGATGTCGCCCGCGCATTTCTCCCGGCTCTTCCGCGAGGCGTTTGGCGAGACCCCCTACGGCTATCTGCAGACTCGCCGGGTCGAGCGGGCGATGGCCCTGTTGCGAAGGGGTGACCGATCGGTGACCGAGGTGTGCATGGAGGTCGGCTTCACCTCGCTCGGGCTCGGTCAGCTCCACCTTCACCCGCCTGGTCGGCCGAACGCCGAGCGCCTACCGCGCCGGTGACCACACCGTGCTCGCGCCCATCCCACCATGCGTCTCCCGCGCCTGGACCCGACCGAGCAGGAATGGAGAAGCACCTCGGGCAGGGTCTGGCTAGCGTTCCTGTCATGACCATTTCGATCACTCATACACCCGTCTACGTGCTCGATCTCGAGAGCTCCCTGTCGTTCTACACCGAACGTCTCGGTCTGCAGGTCCGCCAAGACGTCCAGGCCGGTCCCGTTATGCGTTGGCTGACCTTGGCTGCGCCCGGTTCCGATCACGAGCTGCTGCTCGCCGCGGTGGACCAGCACATCCCGGCCATCGACCAGGAGGCGATGAGCCAGATCGTCGCCAAGGGCGACTTGGGGGTGTTCGTGCAGGTCGACGATGTCTTCGTTAGTTTCCCGTGGTGGCCGGCGGAGAGCTCCTGAACTCGCTGAGGCATGCAAGCACGTGTCGCGCCGTCCCCCGCCGTGCCCGGGCCAAGGGTCCGCCGGCGAAGTGCCCACATCACTGTGACGTCTATGACGCTAGAGCGCGCTGTGCGTCACATTCATGTCGGCCACTCAGCCTGCAGGACGAGGCGCAGACTCGACGACCGGTCGAAGCGCGCTCGGTCAGTGACCGGCGTCCGCCTTCTCGCGCCGGGGGACCAGGTGCAGCACGGCGACGACGACGGCGCCGACCGCGAGCCCGACGATCGCCGAAGCCAAAGTGTTGACGGTCCAGGCGAGGACGCCGCCCAGCGCACCGGCGGCGTCGTGCACGGCTTCCTCCAGGTGGTGCACCAGCTCGTAGGGCGCGTGCCAGCCGAGCTCGTCGACGCCCACGAGCAGGATGTGCCCACCGACCCACAGCATCGCCACCGACCCGACGACCGCCAGCGCCGACAGCAGCTTCGGCATACCGGCGACCAGGCCGCGGCCGATCCTCCGGGCTGCCCCCGAGTCCCGCTGCGCCAGGTGCAGACCGATGTCGTCCATCTTCACGATCAGGGCCACCACGCCATACACCAGAGCCGTGATCATCAGGGCGACGACGACCAGGATCAGCCCGCGCGAGACCAACGGCTCGTCCGCGACCTCGTTGAGCGCGATGACCATGATCTCGGCCGAGAGGATGAAGTCGGTGCGGATGGCACCCTTGACCATCCTCTCTTCGTGCTCCTTGCCCTGCGCGGCGGCCGGCTGCTCCGACTCCTCGTGGTGGCCGCTGACCATCTCGTAGATCTTCTCGGCGCCCTCGAAGCACAGATAGGTCCCGCCGAGCATCAGGATCGGGGTGAGCAGCCAGGGCACGAACTGGCTGAGCAGCAGGGCAGCCGGGAGGATGAACAGCAGCTTGTTGCGCAGCGAGCCGATGGCGATCCGCTTGATGATCGGCAGCTCGCGCTCGGCCGCGAAGCCGTGCACGTAACGAGGGGTGACCGCTGCATCGTCGACCACGACGCCGGTGGCCTTCATGCTCGCCCGACCGGCCGCCGCCCCGACGTCATCGACCGATGCGGCGGCGAGCCTGGCCAGCACAGCGACGTCATCGAGCAACGCGGCCAGGCCCCCGCTCATCTCGGTGCTCCGGCCCGCGTCGGGGAAGGCCGGCCCCCCGGTCGACGGTCGGGCAGGAGATTCAGGATCCGGGCGTGCATGACGATCAGCCTAATGACGAGCAGCGGGCATGGCGTTGTGTCCTTCGGCGTGCCTACACTCTGCTGTGTAGGACCCGACGACGGGAAGAACCCAGGTGAGCGCACAGACCGACACGAGCGCACGAGCCGACACGGTGCGCGCGATCACGCACGGGTGGGTGCGGGAGCGGGGGCCGCTGCTGCCGGCATTGCACGCGGTGCAGGCCGAGCTCGGACACATCGACGCCGCTGATGTCCCCGTGATCGCCGACGTCCTCAACCTCTCGGTCGCCGAGGTGCACGGGGTCGTCTCGTTCTACAAGGACTTCCGCACCAGCCCCGCCCCACGCCATACCGTGCAGGTATGCCGCGCCGAGGCCTGCCAGTCGGTGGGCGCCGAGCAGCTGTATGCCGCCGCGCAGCGCACTCTCGCAGCGCGCGGCGACGTGGAGGTGGAGCAGGTGTTCTGCTTCGGCAACTGCGCCCTCGGCCCGAGCGCTACCGTCGACGGACAGATCCACGGGCGGCTCACGGAGCAGCGACTCACCGAGCTGACGAAGGACTGGACATGACCCGCGGCAGCCACCTGAGTCTGGTGCAGGACCGCGGCGCTTCCGACACCGTGGTCTACGTCCCGTGCGACTCCAGCGCCCTCGCCGTCGGCGCCGACGAAGTGGCACAGACACTGGAAGCCCACGACGGGGTCACCGTTCGGCGCAACGGCTCGCGCGGGATGTTGTGGGCCGAGCCCCTCGTCGAGGTGGTCACTGACCGCGGACGCATCGGCTACCCCGAGGTCTGCGCCCAGGACGTGCCCGGCCTGATCGAGGCCGGCATGCTCAGCGGCGCCGACGTCGGCGGCTGCCTCGGAATCGTCGACGACCACGAGTGGCTGGCGGGTCAGCACAGGGTCTCCTTTGCTCGAGTGGGGCTGATCGAGCCCACCGACATCGCCGCATACGACGAGCACGGCGGCTGGGAGGGGCTGCGCCGGGCCCTGGCGATGGACCCCCTCGATGTCGTGGACGAGGTCGTCGAGTCCGGGCTGCGCGGCCGTGGTGGAGCCGGCTTCCCGACCGGCATCAAGTGGCGCACCGTGCAGGACGCCGAAGCCGACGTGAAGTTCGTGTGCTGCAACCTCGACGAGGGCGACAGCGGCACCTTCGCCGACCGGATGCTCACTGAGGGCGACCCGTTCACCCTCATCGAGGGCATGCTGATCGCCGCGCATGCCGTCGGCGCGACCGAGGGCTTTGTCTACATCCGCTCGGAGTATCCCGATGCCGTGGCCACGCTGCGCCGGGCCATCGAGATCGCCTACGCGCACGGCTAT
The DNA here is from genome assembly GCF_051004135.1 of Ornithinimicrobium sp. Taxonomy (GTDB): domain Bacteria; phylum Actinomycetota; class Actinomycetes; order Actinomycetales; family Dermatophilaceae; genus Ornithinicoccus. Next base: position 4,686 of record NZ_JBPCKQ010000201.1, on the reverse strand, counting down.
CTGGGCGACCGCGTCCGGGGCAGCGAGCTGAGGTTCGACCTGCAGATCCGGGTGGGCGCCGGGGCCTACATCTGCGGCGAGGAGACCTCCATGCTCGACAGCCTGGAGGGCAAGCGCGGTGAGGTGCGCGCCAAGCCGCCCATCCCGGCGTTGTCCGGGCTGTTCGGCAAGCCCACCGTGGTCAACAACCTGCTCAGCTTCGCCGCCATCCCGATGATCCTGGCCGACGGTGGCGAGGCGTATGCCGCGCTGGGCACCGGCCGCTCCCGCGGCACCCAGGTCTGCCAGCTGGCCGGCAACATCGCCCGCGGCGGCATCGTCGAGGTCGACTTCGGCATCAGCGTGCGCGAGCTGATCGAGGACTACGGCGGCGGCACCCGCAGCGGGCGGCCGGTCCGCACGGCGCAGCTCGGTGGGCCCCTGGGCGCCTACCTGCACCCCGACCAGTTCGACACCCCGATGGACTACGAGGCGCTCGCCGAGGTCGGCGCGATGGTGGGCCACGGGGGCCTCGTGGTCTTCGACGACACCGTGGACATGGCCGGGATGGCCCGGTTCGCGATGGAGTTCTGCGCGGCCGAGAGCTGCGGCAAGTGCACGCCGTGCCGGGTGGGCTCGGTGCGCGGCGTCGAGACCATCGACCGCATCCGGGCCGGTCAGGACCGCGACAAGAACCTCGTGCTGCTCGAGGACCTGTGCGCCACGATGACCAAGGGCTCGCTGTGCGCCATGGGCGGGCTCACGCCGATGCCGGTCACCAGCGCGCTCAAGCACTTCCCCGAGGATTTCGAGGTGCCCCAGGCCAGCGAGCTGGCCGACGCAGCGCCGGCCGAGAACCTGCAGGCGACGCAGCACGACAGCATCTCCGATCGGAGCACGACATGACGATGCAGATCGACCGACCCGCCGGACCCATCGGTATGCCGCCCAGTCCGGGCGCGGCCCCGGGCGGGGCGCCCTACGCCCCGGAGATCGACTACGGCACGCCGGCGGTGGACGGCCCAGCCGATGCCACGGTCACCGTCGACGGCGTCGCCGTGCAGGTGCCGGCGGGCACCTCGGTCATGCGCGCCGCCAAGCAGGCGGGTGTCGACATACCCAAGCTGTGCGCCACCGACTCGCTCAAGGCCTTCGGCTCGTGCCGGCTGTGCCTGGTCGAGGTCGAGGGCGGCAAGGGCACCCCGGCCTCGTGCACCACCCCCTGCGCCGACGGGATGGTCGTGCACACCGACACCGAGCAGGTCGCCGACCTGCGTCGAGGCGTCATGGAGCTCTACCTGTCCGACCATCCGGTCGACTGTGCCGGGTGCGCGCGCGGCAGCTGTGAGATGCAGGACCTGGCCCGGCGCACCGGGGTCGCCGAGGTGCGCTACGGCCTGCCGGGCACCGAGGGCGCGGCGACAACACCGCATACCCACGTGGACTCCGGGGCGGCGCGGGATGAGTCCAACCCCTACTTCGACTACGACCCGCAGGCCTGCATCGTCTGCTCCCGGTGCGTGCGCGCCTGCGCCGACACCCAGGGCACCTTCGCGCTCACGGTGACCGGGCGCGGCTTCGACTCCCGCATCGCCCCCGGCCCCACGGACTTCCTGGGCAGCGAGTGCGTCTCCTGCGGCGCCTGCGTGCAGGCCTGCCCGACCGACGCGCTCACCGAGAAGTCGGTGATCTCGCTCGGCATGCCGACGCGCTTCGTGGACACGACGTGCGCCTACTGCGGGGTGGGGTGCAGCTTCCGCGCCGAGGTCAAGGATGAGCAGACCACTACCGGCACGACGACGACCGTGGTGCGGATGACACCAAGCAAGGCCGGCGGCGCCAACGAGGGGCACTCCTGCGTCAAGGGCCGGTTCGCCTACGGATACGCCAACCACGACGACCGGCAGCTGCATCCGATGGTGCGCGACTCGATCGACGACGAATGGCAGGTGGTCAGCTGGGAGGAGGCCATCGCCCGGGTCGCGGAGGGCTTCCAGGCCATCCAGGCCGAGCACGGGGTGGGCTCGATCGGCGGCATATCGTCCTCGCGGTGCACCAACGAGGAGGTGTATGTCGTGCAGAAGATGGTGCGCGCGGCGTTCGGCAACAACAACATCGACACCTGTGCCCGGGTCTGCCACTCCCCGACCGGCTACGGCCTCAACCAGACCTTCGGCACCTCCGCCGGAACCCAGGACTTCGCCTCGGTGGACAGCACCGACATGATCCTGCTCATCGGCGCCAACCCGACCGACGCGCACCCGGTCTTCGCCTCCCGGATGAAGCGGGTGCTGCGCCGGGGCGCGGGCCTGATCGTGGCCGACCCGCGGGCCATCGACCTGGTGCGCAGCCCGCACGTGCAGGCGCAGCACCACCTGCCGCTGCTGCCGGGGAGCAACGTGGCGTTCATCAACGCGATGGCGCACACGATTGTCACCGAGGGACTGCACGACGAGGCGTTCCTGGCGCAGCGCTGCGAGGACGTCGAGCGCTACCTGGAGTTCCTGCGCTCCGAGGACAACAGCGCCGAGCAGACACAGGCCGCGACCGGCATACCGGCGGAGCAGCTGCGAGCCGCCGCGCGGGCCTTTGCGGCGGCAACCAATGCCTCGATCTACTACGGCCTCGGCGTCACCGAGCACAGCCAGGGCTCCACGATGGTGATGGGCATGGCCAACCTGGCCATGCTGACCGGCAACATCGGCCGGGAGGGTGTCGGGGTCAACCCGCTGCGCGGACAGAACAACGTGCAGGGGTCGTGCGACATGGGCTCCTTCCCGCACGAGCTGCCCGGCTACCGGCACATCGCGATCGACGCGGTGCGCGACATCTACGAGTCGCTGTGGAGCGTCGAGCTCGACCCCGAGCCGGGTCTGCGGATCCCCAACATGTTCGACGCGGCACTCGGCGGGTCGTTCCGGGGGGTGTTCGTGCACGGGGAGGACATCGCCCAGTCCGACCCCAACCTCAACCACGTCCGGGCTGCGCTGGGCTCGATGGACTTGGTCGTGGTGCAGGACCTGTTCCTCAACGAGACCGCGAAGTTCGCGCACGTCTTCCTGCCCGGCAGCAGCTTCTTGGAGAAGGACGGCACCTTCACCAACGCCGAGCGGCGACTCAACCGGGTGCGCCCGGTCATGCCCAGTGCCGTCGGCAAGGACGAGTGGCAGATCGTCTGCGACATCGCGACCGCCATGGGCTATCCGATGCACTACGACAACGCCGGACAGATCATGGACGAGGTCGCGGCGACCACGCCCACCTTCGCGGGGGTGTCCTTCGCCCGGCTGGATGCCGAGGGCTCGATGCAGTGGCCGGTCAACGACGCCGCCCCGCACGGCACGCCGACCATGCACGTGGGGGAGTTCGTCAGAGGCAAGGGCCACCTGATGCCCACGGTCTTCGTGCCGACGACCGAGACCACCAACCGGCGCTATCCGCTGATCCTGACCACCGGGCGCATCCGGAGTCAGTACAACGTGGGCGCGCAGACTCGCCGCACCCCCAACTCCACGTGGCATCCCGAGGACATCCTGGAGATCCACCCGGCCGACGCCGAGCCGCGGGGCATCCGCACCGGCGACCGGGTGGAGCTGTCGAGTCGCGTGGGGACCACCGCGCTGCACGCGCTGGTCTCCGAGCGGATGCAGCCCGGGGTGGTCTACACGACCTTCCATCACCCGGTCACCGGCGCCAACGTGGTGACCACGGAGAACTCGGACTGGGCCACCAACTGCCCGGAGTACAAGGTGACCGCGGTGCAGGTCGGGGTGGCGAATGCCGGCGAGCCACGGCGGGACGTCGAGGGCGCGCACGCCGGGGGTGGGGTCGATCTGGGTCGCGACGAGTCGGGCGATCTGCGGGACCGGGCGACCGAGCTGCAGCAGACCGGGCACCGATGACGGGGCGACCGTGACAGGGCACGATGACGGTGCGACCGCGACCGAGCACGGCGATATGCCGCCGGAGATCCGGTTGGGTCAGGACATCACCCGCAACTTGGCGCACCTGCCGCCGGAGGACGCGAGCGAGCAGATCGCCACGCACCTGCGCAAGTTCTGGGACCCGCGGATGCGCCGGGCGCTGGTCCAGCGGGTGCGGGACAACGACTCTAGGGTCGAGCCGCTGCTGGCTCGGGCCGTGCGCGACTACCTCGACGGCGACATCGACCGCGCCGAGGTGGCAGAGCCGTCCGGCGGCTGAGCGGCCACTTCGGCGCGATGCTCACCCCGATCATCGTCGTGCTGATCATGCTCGTGATCCTCGACAGGCACTCCGCCTCCGTCCGCCGTCGCCTAGCCTCCTGATCCGGGCGCTTGTCCGTGACGCGCCGCCACCCGCCGCCTACGTCATACGAAAAGTGCGCCCCAGCGCAACATCCGTATGACGCTGGGCAGGTCACTTTTCGCGCGCCACGAGGCCCGACTCGTCTGCAGCGATGTGCGCACCCGAGGTGGCGGGTATCGAACTCTGCCAGCCCACCGGTGGCTGAGCGCAGAGCCCCTGGCAGTTCGACCTCCACGCCCGCAGAAGCCCTAGCAAAACGCTGGTTGTAGGTAACTACTCAGGTGGGCTGAGTTGGTTGTTCAGTTCGTGGCTGGTAGCCAGGGTGTGCCGGCGAGGAGGTCGCTTAGGGCGTCGAGGACAGGTGCACCGTTCTTGCGGGCGGTGGAAACGTAACTTCGCAGGGCGGCGAAGTTCTGGGCT
>NZ_JBPCKQ010000200.1:0-19106 GCF_051004135.1 Ornithinimicrobium sp. | reverse complement strand
GTGCCAGGGGTGAAGAAGAGACGGTGGGGGGGGTTGTTCGGGACACCCCTCCCCCCCCGTCGCGCGACCGGGCCTTCTCAGGCGGGGGTGAAGACGAAGTCGGTGAGCCGCGCCGAGTGCGAGGGGGTCGTGGCCGGGTCGCTGTCGTGCAGCGCGGTCACCCAGATGTTGAAGTGCACCCGCTCGTCGGCGGGCACCGGCACGTCGGTGGGGCGCACCGAGGACGACGCGATCGCAGTGTCCGCGGCGGAGGTGCCGCCCCACGTCGTCCAGGTGATCGCGCCCGGCTCCCAGACCATCTCAAACACGAAGTGCCGCAGGTCGCCGGGCAGCTCGACGTCGTGCGAGACGACATTGCGCGGACCGTCGACCCAGTAGCCACCGATCAGCCGGGGGACCCGGCCCACCACGCCCCAGGCGGAGATCTCCCCGCTGTCGAGCTCGTTGTGGCCCTGCGGATAGACCTGCTCGGGGTCGTAGGTGAACATCCCACCCCACACCAGCGACGGGCCGACGGAGTCGAAGGTCGTCTCGACGGCGCACCGGTAGGTCCCGTAGCCCCAACCGGTCCGGGTGGAGACGAGCTCGGCGCCGACCGGGTCCGCGCCGGGGTTGCTCATCCGCAGAGTAATGGTGTCGTCGGCCTCGAGCGTGACGTTGTCCGGTGACCACCGGCGGTTGTACTGCGGACCGCCGGGCCAGGTCCGCCGGAGCCAGTGGTAGCCCCGCCAGGAGAGGTCGCCCTCCGGGCCGGGGTCGCCGGGCTTGGGGTCCGGCGGGACCGGATCGGGCTTGCGCGGACCCTTCGTGTGCCCGTCCCGGTGGTGCGTGCAGGCGACGAGCGGGGCCAGGCCCGCGGCGGTGACGACGGTGCGCCGATCGACGATCTTCATGACGAGCTCCCCTGCAACGTGCATCTCCCCTGATGAGCTCTTCAGTGTCGGCGTGCGACCTGCACAGCGCAACCCATGTCCGCGCAGGGGTTCTGCGCGCCCGAGCCCCGGGCATACTCTGTGCGCATGGTGACGACGAGGACCCAGGCCATCGCCGCGAGCGCGGCCGCAGCACTGCTGCTGACCGCCTGCAACGCGGGCTCCGGCAGCGACGAGAGCGCCGACAACAGCTCCGGCGCGGCCGAGGGGGAGTCGGTGACCATCGGGCTGGCCGCCGAGCCGGCCAGCCTGGACTTCACCACCACCGACGGAGCGGCGATCCCGCAAGCGATGCTCGACAACGTCTACGAGACGCTGGTCACGGTCGACCAGGACGGCGAGATCGCGCCGTCCCTGGCCAGCGAGTGGAATGTCAGCGACGACGGGCTGACCTATGTCTTCACCCTTGTCGACAACGCGACGTTCGGTAACGGTGACCCGTTCACCGCCGACGATGCGGTCTTCTCGGTCGAGCGGGTCCAGTCCGACGCCTGGACGGTCTCCCTGAAGGCCCAGATGGACGTCGTGGAGTCGGCCGAGGCCACCGGGGAGCACGAGCTGACCGTAACTCTGAAGGAGCCCAGCAACTCCTGGCTCTACGCGATGACCACCCGGGTCGGGGCCATGTTCGACGAGCAAGGGGTTGGCAACCTGGCCGAAGACCCGGTCGGCACCGGCCCCTACGTGGTCCGCACCTGGCAGCGCGGCACCTCGCTGACGTTGGCCGCCAACCCGGACTACTGGGGGGAGCAGCCGTTCTTCGAGGAGGTGACCCTGCAGTACTTCACCGACGCCAACGCGCTCAACAACGCGATGCTCACCGACTCGATCGACGTGGTCGGCACGGTGCAGGCCCCGGAGTCGCTGGCCGAGTTCGAGGGCGGAGACTACCAGATCATCGAGGGCACGACCAACGGCGAGGTGGTGCTGTCGATGAACAACGGGGCGTCGCCGTTCGACGACCTGGAGGTCCGGCAGGCCGTCCGCTACGCGATCGACAACCAGCGGCTGATGGACACCTGCTGGGCCGGCCGGGGCACCCTGATCGGCTCGATGGTGCCGCCCACCGACCCGTGGTTCGAGGACCGCACCGGCGACTACCCGTTCGACCTCGCCAAGGCCAAGCAGCTGCTCGCTGACGCGGGCGCCGACGGGGTGACGGTGCGGCTGCGGATCCCCACGCTGCCGTATGCCGTTGCCTGCGGCACCGTGGTCGAGTCGATGCTGGAGGACGCCGGCTTCGCCGTGACGATCGAGGAGCTGGAGTTCCCGGCGACCTGGCTGGAGGAGGTCTTCACGGCCAAGGACTACGAGATGTCCATCGTGGCGCACGTGGAGCCGCGCGACCTGGGCAACGTCTTCGGCAACCCCGACTACTACACCAACTACGGCACCTCGGAGCTGGTCGAGCTGCTCGACCAGGCCGACTCCGGCACCCCGCAGGAGCAGACCACCGCGATGAAGGAGGCGGCGACGCTCATCTCGCAGGACGCCGCCGCCGAGTTCCTGTTCCTGCTGCCCAACCTGCTCGTCGCCGCCCCGGACATCACCGGGATCCCGAAGAACGCGATCGGCGAGTCCTTCCGGCTGGCCGACCTCGCCCGCGGCTGAGCCCGGCGGCTCACCGCATACCAGACAACAGGAATCGTCGGACGAGGAGGATCTGTGCTGCTCCGTCTGGCGCACCGCTTCGCGATCCTGCTGGCCAGTCTCGCGGTCAGCTCGCTGGTGGTCTTTGCCTTCATGCAGGTGCTCCCGGGCAACCCGGCGCGGGTCGCGTTGGGCGTCAACGCCTCGGAGGAGGCGATCGCGCGGATGACCGCCGACTACGGTCTGGACCGACCGCTGCCGGTGCAGTACCTGGACTGGGTCGGCGGGATGCTGAGACTGGACCCGGGCATCGAATACGTCTCCAAGGCCGCCATCGGACCGCAGATCGCCGACCGGCTGCAGGTCACCCTGTGGTTGGTGGCCGTGGCGATGGTGCTCGCTGTCGCGGTCGCCGTGCCGGTCGGCACCTGGATGGCGGTCCGGCACCGGCACGTCGACGGGGTGGCCCTGTCAGCAGTCTCCCAGGTGGGGGTGGCGGTCCCCGCGTTCCTGGCCGGCATCGCGCTCATCTCGATCTTCGCCGTCCGGCTCGGCTGGGTGCCCTCCGGCGGCTGGGTGCCGCCGGCGCAGGACCCGGCCGAGTTCCTGCGCCGGCTCGCGCTGCCGACGCTCTCCCTGGCCCTGATCCAGGGCTCGGTACTGGCCCGATACGTCCGCTCGGCGGTGCTCGACGTGCTGCGGGAGGACTACCTGCGCACCGCCCGGGCCAAGGGGCTGCGGCCGGTGCCGGCGCTGCTGCGGCATGGGTTGCGCAACGCCGCGATCCCCGTGGTCACCGTGCTCGGGCTGCAGCTGGCGACGCTGCTGATCGGGGCCGTGGTGGTCGAGCAGGTCTTCGTCATCCCCGGGCTCGGCTCGCTGCTGCTGGACTCCGTGGCCGAGCGCGAGCTGCTGACCGTGCAGACCGTGGTCATGGTGCTGGTCGTGGCGGTGCTGGTGGTCAACTTCGTGGTCGACGCGCTCTATGTGGTCATCGACCCGCGGTTACGGACGGTGAGCCGATGACCGGCAACCCGGTGCCGAGCCAGGAGGTCACGACCCAGGGCAGGCGACGTCCGCTCAACGCCCCGCTGCTGATCGGCGGCGCCCTTGTCGTGCTCGTCGTGCTGATGGCCCTCGTGTCCTACGTCTGGACCCCGCAGACGCCGATGCGGGTGCTGGACACCCAGCCCTACCAGACGCCCAACGGCGAGTTCTGGCTCGGGACCGACCGGTTCCGCCGTGACGTGCTCTCCCAGATCCTGGTCGGTGCCCGCACCACCTTGTATGTCGGGATCGTCGCCGTCGGTGTGGCCGCACTGCTCGGGGTGCCGCTGGGGGTGTTCGCGGCGATGTCCACCGGCTGGCTGGGGCAGCTGGTGATGCGGGGCAACGACATCCTGCTCGCCTTCCCGGCCCTGCTGTTGGCGATCATGTTCGCCGCGCTCTACGGCGGGTCGACGCTGGTGGCGATGATCGCCATCGGCATCGCGACCATCCCCTCGTTCGCCCGGATCACCCGCTCCGGCGCCCTGGGGGTGATGCGCACCGACTACGTGACCGCCGCCCGCGCCGCCGGGCAGGGCCCCCTGGCCATCGCGTGGCGACACGTGCTGCCCAACGTGGCCGGCCTGGTGATCGTGCAGGCCTCCGTGGCGTTCGCCATCGCGATCCTGGCCGAGGCTGCCCTGGCCTACCTGGGCTTGGGCACCCCCACCGGTCAGGCGTCCTGGGGGCGGATGCTCTTCGAGTCGCAGTCGACGCTGCGATCGGCACCGCACCTGGCGCTGATCCCCGGGGCGGCGATCGCCCTGGCGGTGCTCGGCTTCAACCTGTTCGGCGACGGGTTGCGCGACTACCTCGACCCGCGGCTGGAGCGACGGTGAGCACAGCGAGCGAGGAGGGTATGCCGATCCGGGACCGGGCGGCACCGACGGGCGACGTCGTGCTGAGCGTCGAGGGCCTGGGGGTGCGGACCCGGCATACCCCGCTGCTGTCCGACGTCGACCTCACCGTGAGCCGGGGTGAGCGGGTGGGGCTGATCGGGGAGTCCGGCTCCGGCAAGTCGCTGACCGCGCTCGCGATCATGGGTCTGCTCGGGGAGGACCTGGACGCCTCGGGTCAGGTGCACCTGGCCGGGCGCGAGGGCAACCTGCTCGACCTGCCCGAGCGGCGGCTGGCGGTGCTGCGGGGCAGCGAGATGGCGATGGTCTTCCAGGAGCCGATGACCGCGCTCAACCCGACGATGCGGGTCGGCGCCCAGGTGGCCGAGGTGATGGGGGTGCACGGCACGGCCTCGAAGCGCGAAGCCCGGCGACGGGCGGTCGAGCTGTTGGACCAGGTGCAGCTGCCCGACCCCGCCCACGTGGCCCGGGCCTACCCGCACCAGCTCTCCGGCGGGCAGCGCCAGCGCGTGGTTGCCGCGATCGCCCTGGCCAACGACCCGGTGCTGCTGGTCTGCGACGAGCCGACCACGGCCCTCGACGTCACGGTGCAGGCGCTGGTGCTGGACCTGATCGTCAGCGGTGTGCAGGATCGCGACGCTGCGCTGCTGTTCATCACCCACGACCTGGCCGTAGTGGCCACGGTGTGCGAGCGGGTGCTGGTGATGTATGGCGGACGCATCGTGGAGGCCGGGCCGGTCGGCGAGGTGTTCAGCGACCCGCGGCACCACTACACGGCGGGGCTGCTCGCCGCCTCTGACCTGGTGGCCGCCGACGGCGACCGCCGCGGCCGGCTGCCGACCATCCCCGGGACGGTGCCCCCGGCGGGCCAGTTCCCGGACGGCTGCGTGTTCCGCACCCGCTGCCCGGCGGCCGACGACGTCTGCGCCGGGCTCCCCGCGTGGACGGTGCGCGACTCGCACTCGGCCGGCGCCAGCACACCCGTCGCCGATCCCGCGACCGGCGCCACGGCATACGGCTATGCCTGTCACCACCCGGTGGGCGTCGATGACTGAGACCCCCGCCCTCGCGATGCACGAGGTATGCCGTGACTTCCGGCGGCCCCGCACCTCGCTGCGCACCGCGCCGCCGGTCGTGCACGCGGTGCGCGACGTCACCGTCGACATCGCGCCGGGTGAGCGGTTCGGGATCGTCGGCGAGTCCGGCTCGGGCAAGTCCACCCTGCTGCGTCTGCTGTGCGGGCTGGACCAGCCGAGCAGCGGCAGCATCGAAATCACCGGGCGGCCGATCCACGACCAGCCGGCCCGGCGGCTGGGCTGGCTGCGAGAGACCCTGCAGCTGGTGTTCCAGGATCCGATGAGCTCGCTGGACCCCAGGATGCGGGTGCGCGACATCGTCGCCGAACCCCTGGTCGCGCAGGGGCAGGGGAGCGCCCGAGAGCGGCGGGACCGGGTGGTCGAGCTGCTGGACGCGGTGGGTATGCCGGGGGAGGCGGCCGATCGCTACCCGCACCAGTTCTCCGGCGGTCAGCGGCAGCGGATCTCGGTGGCCCGGGCGCTGGCGCCGGCGCCGGCGATCCTGGTGGCGGACGAGCCGGTCAGCGCTCTGGACGTGTCGGTGCGGGCCCAGGTGCTGAACTTGATCGACGACGTGGTCGAGCAGTTCGGGCTGACCCTGGTCTTCGTGAGCCACGACCTGTCCGTGGTGCGACATGTCTGCGACCGGGTCGCGGTGATGCGGCAGGGCGAGTTCGTCGAGGTGGCGCCGACCGAGCAGCTCTTCGCCGACCCGCAGCATCCCTACACGCAGTCGCTGCTGGCCGCGGTGCCCGACCTGCATGCCGCTCTGGCCGGCCGGGCAGCCGCCGATCTGGCCCGTGGTGCCCGTGAGGCGACCCCACCCCAGTGACCGACGTGCCCACCACCGATGTGCGCGCGACTGTGGCCTTCGCGAGGTGCGGTGGAGCGCATATCGGCAGGTGGCGCCGGATCCCGGCCGTTGTGCGCGCGAGCGTGGTCTGCGCAGCGTGCGTTGGCGCGCACATCGGTCGGGGGGCTGGGAGCATCGGGTCATGATGGACGTCGACACCGCAGGAGCCGTGGCGTTCGCGGCCGAGCTGGTGCGGATCCGCTCGGTGCACGAACCTGCCGCAGGGACCGCCGAGGCACCGGTCGCGAAGCTCGTCGAGCTGCGGATGCGTGACTTCGGTTGGGACCCGGTGGTCGAGGAGGTTGCGCCGGGCCGGCCCAACGTGATCGCGGTGCTCGACGGGGGTGGCGGGCCCGGAACGACGTTGATGCTGGAAGGGCACACAGACGTGGTGACCGAGGGCGACCGCTCCTCGTGGTCCTTCGACCCCTACGCCGCGGACGTCGTGGACGGCCGGCTGCGCGGTCGTGGCAGCGCCGACATGAAGTCCGGGCTGGCGGCGATGCTGTATGCCGCCAAGGCCGTCGTTGACGCCGGAGCGTTCCCGGGTCGGCTGGTGGTCGCCGCGCTGGTCGACGAGGAGGGGCTGATGCTGGGCGCCAAAGCCTTCGCCGCGTCGGCGCTGGCGGCCGAGATCGACGGCGTGATCTGCGGAGAGCCCGAAGCCGGTGAGATCTGCGCGGTGTCCAAGGGCGCGATCCGGCTCAAGGCCGCGTTCACCGGGGCGATGGCGCACGGGGCCATGCCCCAGCACGCGCGCAACCCGCTGCCCGTCGCCTCGGCATACCTCCAGGCCGCGCAGCGGGTGCAGGAGGATCTGCAGCGTGAACACGGGGAGCACGAGCACCTCGGGCAGGTCTACCTCACCCCGACTGTGCTGTCCGGCGGTGACGTCGACCAGATCAACGTCATCCCCGGCGAGGCACTGGTGTGCCTGGACGTGCGGACAGTGCCGGGGGTGGACCACGAGGCGCTCGTGCAGCGGCTCACCGACCTGGCCGAGACGTTCGGCGCCGACGCCGGCGTGACCGCCGAGGTCACCGTGGTGGACGACCGCCCACCGGTCGACACACCGACCAGCCACCCGATGATCACGGCGCTGGCGGACGCGCACCAGCAGGTCACCGGCGAGTCCGCGGTGTTCGGCGGCGTGCCCGGAGCCACCGACGGCACCATCCTGACCGCGCACGCGGCTATCCCCAGCGTCGTCTACGGCCCCGGCGGCAAGTGGATCGCGCACCAGGCCGACGAGACGGTCGAGGTCGCTGAGATCGAGACCTGCGCCCGGGTGTATGCCGTGGCGGCCCTGCGCTACCTGCACTCGGAGGCTTGAACAGCGGTGCTGCCTTGTGTGCGCGGGCCTGCGCTGCAGCGCAGCTGTGAGCACACAAGGCAACAGTGGAAGGCTGGGGCTGGGGGCCAGTTGCCGGGTGGGCGCTGTGCGACGCTGAGGCCATGCGGACCGGACCGACCAACTCGATCGTCGACGTGCCCGGACTGCGGGTGGGCCAGCACACCCGGATCGGCGACGGCTGGCTGACGGGGACGACCGTCGTGCTGCCGCCCGACGCCGGTGCAGTGGCCGGGGTCGACGTGCGCGGCGGCGGGCCGGGCACCCGGGAGACCGACCTGCTCGACCCGCGCAACCTGGTCGAGCGGGTGCACGCCGTCACACTCTCCGGGGGCAGCGCCTTCGGGCTCGCCGCGGCCGACGGGGTGATGCGGGAGCGGTATGCCGCAGGGGTCGGCTTCCCGATGGGGACGCCTGGCCAGGTCGTGCCGATCGTCCCGGCTGCGGTGATCTTCGACCTGGGTCGGGGCGGGGACTTCGCGGCAGTGCCGGACGCCTCGTTCGGGCAGCTGGCCTGCGCTGCCGCCTCGTCCGACGCTCCGGAGCTGGGCGTGGTCGGGGTGGGGACCGGCGGGCAGGCTGGTGGGCTCAAAGGCGGCGTCGGCTCGGCCAGCGTGCTCCTGCCCGGCGGCGCCACCGTCGCCGCACTGGTCGCGGTCAACGCCGTCGGCTCGTGCGTCGACCCGCACAGCGGCGAGCTCTACGGCGCCCGGCACCTGGCCCCGGCGGACCTGCAGGGTGTGGGGCTGCCTGGCGATGCGGCATACCGGCTCGCCGCGCCGACCGTCGAGGAGCTCCAGCGAGCCGAGGCCGAGATCGAGCCGTCGCCGTTGAGCCGGCGGGTCCCGTCGGTGCTGGCCACAACCATCGGGGTGATCGCGACCGACGCCACGCTGACCAAGGCGCAGTGCGGGCGAATCGCCGGGAGCGGTCACGACGGCATGGCGCGAGCGATCAACCCGATCCACACGATGTATGACGGCGACACCCTCTTCGCCCTGGCCACCGGTGAGCGCGGGGCGCCAGAGGCGGAGGATCTGCACCTGCTGCTGACCGCTGCCGCTGAGGTGGTCACCCGCTCCATCGTGCGGGGAATGCTGGCGGCCCGGACCGTGACGACGACCGCCGGCACGTGGCGGGGCTACCTCGACGCCTTCCCCTCGGCGGGCCGCTTCGACTGAGCGGCCGCACCGGATGTCAGCGGATGCCGCTGGCGAACGGCGCCTGCCGCACGTGCAGGTCACCCTCGGCGACATCGAGCAGGAAGCCTGCGAGGTCGGCCCGGGTGATCGAGGTGGACCGACCCGGTCGGTGGGCGTCGTGCTCGACGCGCCCGGTGGCGGGCTTGTCGGTGAGTCGTGGCGGACGGACCAGGGTCCACTCCACCGACGAGCCGGCGAACACGGCATACTCCCGTGGCTTGTCCTGGACGACCTCGCCGCCCAGGCGCTGGATGAGCCAGGAGACGACCCGGTCGCGTAAGCCCTTGCGGTCCCCGGGCACGTCGATGCCGGCGCCGCTGACCCCGACGAAGCGGCCGACCCCGTGCCGCTGCATCGCCTCGACGAGGGCTTGTGCGGTCCGGCTGTGCAGGTCGGTCTCCCTGGCCGTCGGTCCCAGCGCGGAGATCACGGCGTCGGCACCGGGCAGCACGCGATCCAGTGCGGACGCCTCGGTGCTGTCCCCCTCGACCACGAGCACGCCGTCCGGGGCGCCGGCGAGCTTGCCGGGTGTGCGAGCCAGGGCGGTCACCTCGTGACCGCGTCGCAGGGCTTGCGCCAGCACGTGGCTGCCGGTGCGGCCGGTCGAGCCGATCAGGGCGATCTTCACGGGGTCTCTCCTTGGTGGGGAAGGGTGTGGCGGACGGTGTGCGCGAACCCTGTGAGCAACCGCGCGAGGTCGTGTCGGTCCGTGGCCGGCCAGGAGGTCATCGCCTGCGCCAGGACCGAGAGCCGGAACTGGAGGGCTCGCTCGGCAAGCGCCGCGCCGCTCGGGGTGAGGTGCACGGTGACCTGGCGGGAGTCATCGGCGAGGCGAGCGCGCTGCACCACGCCGGCCCCCTCGGCGCGGGTCACGAACCGGCTCGCCGTCGAGTGGGTCACGTCGAGGGCGTCCGCGAGCCCGGCGACGCTCAGGTGCTCGCGCTCGCTGCGCACGAGGGCGTCCACGACCCAGACGGTGGACAGGTCGACGCGCCCGACGTCGGGGTCCTGGATCGCCGTGTCGTGCGACCACAGCCGGCGCAGCCCGACCAGGGCCGCGTCGATCCGGGCGAGGTCGCGGTCAGCGGGTGGCACGCCATACCTCGGTATGCCGGATGGACCAGGAGCGCAGGGACTCCGGCGCCTCTCCGGTCACCTTCTGCACGTCGGCGGTCAGGCCGTCGGCGAGGCCGAGCCGGGCGGTGGTGTAGATGATGCCGGTGAGCACGACCAGCGGCCAGGGCATCGCGAGGTCGACCCGGGCGTGCCGGACGTGTTGCAGCATCCCGGGGCGGGGGTAGGCGATGGGCCGGCCCAGGACGTCACGCAGGATCGCGGCGACCGCGTGGTAGGTCAGCGCGGCCGGACCGGCGACGAACGCGGTGCGCCCGCCGCCGGCGGGCACCGTGATGGCATCCCAGTCGCGGATGTCGTCACCGTGCGGGTAGATCAGGTTCTCCATGAAGAACGAGGGCCGCACGAAGGTCCAGGACAGGCCGCTGCGGCGCAGCCAGCGCTCCAGTGCGGCATGCGGCGCCATCGGCAGGTGCTCCACATCCTGCACCCAGAGCAGCACCATGTGCTCGACGCCCGCGTCCTGGGCCGCTTGCACCGCCGGGAGCATGTCGCGGCGGACGCGGGTCAGCTGGGGTGGCCGCAGCACGAACATCCGGGTGACGCCGGTGAAGGCTGCCTCCCAGGTGTCGGGGTCGGTGAAGTCGAAGGCCACGTATGCAGATCCCGTTGGTTCGACCTGGTGCGCCGGAGGCGGTGTGCGCATGGCCACCCGCACCGTCTCGCCCGCCTCGAACAGCTGCGCGGTGACGTGCCGGCCCACCGTGCCGGACGCGCCGGTGACCAGGACGGGGGCAGCAGCCGGTGACATAGATGTATCGTACATATAAACCTGCGGCCTCCGTCGCTCGGGGTGCAGACTGGCCCAGAGGTCACGACGACAGTGAGGGTGCAGTGGACTACGCGCAGATGTTCCGGTTGGACGGGCGGCACGCCGTCGTGCTCGGGTGCGGCGGCATCGGGCACGAGATCGTGGCCGGCCTCGCAGCCCAGGGTGCCCGGGTCTCCGGGCTGGACGTGGACCTGCCCACGGCACAGACGGCGGTCGCGGGTGCCCCGCCGATAGCCGACGGCGAGCACACGGCATACCAGGTGGACGTGCTGGAGAGCGGCGCCTTGGCGCAGGTGGTGGAGGAGCTCGGTGACGTCGATGTGCTGGTGCTCACGGCGGGCCGCAATGTGCGCAAGCGGCTGCTCGACTACACCCGCGAGGACTTCGACGCCGTCGTCGGTCTCAACCTGGGCGGGACGCTCAACGCGATGCAGGCCTTCGCGCCGGCGATGGCCGATCGCGGACGGGGCTCGATCGTGGCGCTGGGCTCGATCCGCTCGGTGACGGTCGAGCCGGGGCAGGGCGTGTATGCCGCGACCAAGGCCGGGATGCTGCAGCTCGTCCGGACGCTGGCCGCGGAGATCGGGCCCCAGGGGGTGCGGGTCAACGTCGTGGCCCCGGGAGTGGTGGAGACGCCGTTGACCGCGCAGATCAAGGACGATGCCGAGTGGGCGCACGCCTATGCGAGCAAGAGCGCCTTGGGCAGATGGGCTCAACCGGCCGAGGTCGTGGGGGCCGTGCTCTATCTGGCCTCCGACGCGGCAAGCTTCGTCACCGGCTCACAAGTAGTGGTCGACGGCGGCTGGACGGCGATCGACGGTCGATACACCCCGCCCACTCCGTCCTGAGCGTGCGGGAGTCTGCCAGGCGCGCGGACCGCTTGGCTCAGTCCTCGGGGTCGGTCCAGAGGACGATGCCGAGGACGGTCTCAGGTGCGCTGTTCCTGTGTCCCAATTGACTCTCCCATGCAGATTTTCCCCGTTGTCGCGCCGGGCCGACGGACCGTTGTCACGGTAGTTGAAGTGGCAACAACACGCAACCCTCCGTTCACCCACCGGCTGCTCGCCGGTCCCTTGCCCAAGGCAACGGCATACTCGGGGTATGTCGAACCACACGGGGCAGGACCGCGATGACCGGATTCGCCGGCTGACGCGCCGGCACGTCTTCACCTCCTGGGCCGCACAGGGCGGGATCGACCCGGTGCCGCTGGCCGGCGGCGAGGGTGCCTGGTTCTGGGACCACCTGGGCCACCGTTATCTCGACTTCTGCTCCCAGCTGGTCAACACCAACCTCGGCTACCAGCACCCGCGGCTGACCCAGGCGATCCACGAGGCGGCCGACGGTCTGGCGATGGTCGCCCCGGCATTCACCCACGAGGCCCGGGCGGAGGCGGCGGCCCGGATCGCGGGGCTGACGCCCGACGGGCTCGACAAGGTGTTCTTCACCACCGGCGGCACCGAGGCCAACGAGCACGCGCTCCGGATGGTCCGCGGTCACACCGGCCGGCACAAGGTGCTGTCGGCATACCGCAGCTATCACGGGGGCACGGCGGGCTCGATGGCGCTGACCGGGGAGCCGCGCCGGTGGGGCGCCGAGCCGGGTATGCCGGGCGTGGTCCACTTCTGGGGGCCGCACCTGTATCGCTCGGAGTTCCACGCGCAGACTCCTGAGCAGGAGCGCGAACGGGCGCTGGAGCACCTGCGGCACGCCGTGGCCGCAGAGGGGCCGACGCTGATCGCCGGCATCATCCTGGAGTCGGTGGTCGGAACCAACGGGGTGATCGTGCCGCCGGACGGGTACTTGGCGGGAGTGCGCGAGATCTGCGACGAGCACGGCATCCTGCTGATCGCCGACGAGGTGATGGCCGGCTTCGGGCGGTGCGGCGAATGGTTCGCCCACCAGCGCTGGGGGATCGAGCCCGACCTGATCGTGTTTGCCAAGGGGGTCAACAGCGGCTACGTGCCGCTGGGCGGGGTGATCCTGAGCAACGCGATCGCCGCCACCTGGGACGAGGTGCCCTACACCGGAGGTCTGACCTACTCCGGGCACCCGCTGGCCTGCGCCACAGCGGTCGCGGCCATCGACGTCATGGCGCAGGACGGTGTCGTCGAGCACGCCCGACGGGTCGGTGCCGAGGTGCTCGGTCCGGGTCTGCGGGAGCTGGGGACCCGGCATGCCGGGGTGGGCGACGTGCGGGGCATCGGCGTGATGTGGGCGGTCGAGATGGTGACCGACCTGCAGACCAAACAGCCCTGGCCGGCCGACCGGATGAAGGAGCTGCACGCCGCCTGCCGGGCGGAGGGGATCTGGCCGCTGGTCGTCGGCAACCGGGTGCACATGGTGCCGCCGTGCGTGATCACCGACGACGAGGCCCAGCAGGGGGTCGCGGCGCTCGACCGCGCCCTGGCCGCCGTGGAGGACCGCACGACCTGATCTCGAGGGTGGCTGGATCGGTCACGTGCGTGATCTGGCCGGTGGGGTGTACTGCATACGAGGTGAGAGCGGGCGACGAGAATCGAACTCGCGTATTCAGCTTGGGAAGCTGATGTTCTACCATTGAACTACGCCCGCGGGAGTGCCGTGGAAGTCTAACCGACCTCCCGCAGTGGCCCGCAAACGACGGCTACGCTGACCCGGTGCTGCTCTCCGACCGTGACATCCGAGCCCAGGTCGACCAGGGGCGGGTGCGACTGGACCCCTGGGATGCCGCCATGGTGCAGCCCTCCAGCGTCGACGTGCGCCTTGATCGCTACTTCCGGCTCTTCGACAACCACAAGTACCCCGTCATCGATCCGGCCCTCGACCAGCCCGACCTCACCCGCCTCGTGGAGGTCGAGACGGGCGACTCGTTCGTGCTGCACCCCGGCGAGTTCGTGCTCGGCTCGACCTACGAGCAGATCACGCTGCCCGACGACGTCGCCGCAAGGGTCGAGGGCAAGTCCTCGCTGGGTCGGCTGGGACTGCTCACCCACGCCACGGCCGGGTTCGTCGATCCCGGATTCACCGGGCACGTCACCCTGGAGCTCAGCAACGTGGCGACCCTGCCGATCGTGCTGCACCCCGGCATGAAGATCGGCCAGCTGTGCTTCTTCGGCCTCTCCTCGCCCAGCGAGCACCCCTACGGCTCACAGGCCAAGGGCTCGCACTACCAGGGGCAGCGCGGGCCCACGGCGAGCCGCTCGCACGCCAACTTCCACCGCACGCAGATCTGAGGCACGGCATACCCGCGGGTATGCCGTGCCTGCGGTGGGTGCCTCATCCGGTGGTGTGCTCCCGGGTCGGCTGGGGGCGGGAGTGGCCCCGGCGTCGCCGCGGTCCGCGTAGGGGTCACGCGGTCCCCAGGTGGCCACCACCCGGACCCCGGTCCGGATGAGGTCCCCCCAGTCCGCACGACTCAGCTGACGGACCGGCAGCCGCTCCGGCTGTGGGCACGCCATCGCGCCGATCGCGGCGAGGGCGAGGACGGACAGCCCGGCGAGGGCGAGGAAGCTGACGATGTCGTTCATGATCTGACCTCTCGGATTGTCGGTGGCCGGGCGGTCCGGCCTGGTGCTGTGAGGTGGCGCATCAACCTCGTGGCACTAATTTTGCGCTCACTAAGATGATGCCAAAAGTGGCAGATCTGACAGGCTGCGCTCAATTGCTGCCATAGTGGATGGATGCTGCGTTCGGTGACCGTCATCGCCCAGGAGCCTCTTGCCCCGTTCGAGTTCGGAGTGCTCTGCGAGGTATTCGGCGTCGACCGCACCGACGACGGGGTGCCGCCGTTCGACTTCGCCGTCTGCGCCGAGGATCCCTCGCGACCCGTCCCCTTGCTGGCAGGAGCCACCCTGCAGGTCGACCGGGGGCTGGAGGCGTGCGAGCGCGCCGACCTTGTCGCGTTGCCCTCCGGCCCAATGCACACGGCCCCGTCGCCGGCTGTGTTGGATCAGGTTCGCGCCGCCGTAGGGCGGGGGGCCTACGTGCTCTCGGTCTGCACCGGTGCCTTCACCCTGGCCGAGTCGGGCGTGCTGAGCGGGCGCCGCTGCTCCACCCACTGGAGGTATGCCGAGCAGCTCGCGACGACATACCCCGACGTCGAGGTGGACGCCGACGCCCTCTACACCATGGACGGGACGGTGATCACCAGCGCCGGCACCGCGGCGGGCATCGATGCCTGCCTGTCCCTGGTGCGCCTTGAGCACGGAGCCGAGATCGCCGCTCGGATCGCTCGGCGGATGGTGGTGGCGCCGCACCGCGACGGTGGCCAGCAGCAGTTCATCGAGCGGCCGTTCGTCCCCGCCTCGGAGCCGACCTCGCTGGAGGGGCTGATCCGCTGGCTGCTGGACCACCTCGACCAGGAGCACAGCGTGTCGGCCATGGCGGCCCGCGAGCACATGTCGGCGCGGACCTTCGCCCGGCGGTTCCGCGCCGAGACCGGCACCACGCCACACCAGTGGCTCACGCAGCAACGGGTCCTGGCCGCTCAGGAGCTGCTGGAGTCGACCTGCCTGCCGCTGGAGATCGTGGCCGCGCGGGTGGGGCTGACCAGCGCGACCCTGCTGCGGCACCACTTCTCGCAGATCGTGGGGATATCGCCGTCGACCTACCGCCGGCGGTTCGCGGGGGTCTGACGTCCGAATGGGCGGCCCCTGCAGCGCAGGCTAGGGTTGTTTCGCATGATCACCCTCGAGGGCGTGACCAAGCGTTATGGCGATGGGACGGTGGCTGTGGATGGTCTGTCGTTCGAGGCGCCGGAGGGCAAGATCACCGTCCTGGTAGGTCCATCGGGGTGTGGCAAGACGACCTCGTTGCGGATGATCAACCGGATGATCGAGCCCACCGAGGGCAAGATTCTGATCGATGGGCAGGACACCTCGTCGCTGGCCAAGGCCGAGCTGCGCCGCGGCATCGGCTACGTCATCCAGCACGCCGGGTTGTTCCCGCACCGCACCGTCCTGTCCAACGTCATGACGGTGCCCTCCCTGCTGAAGTGGGACAAGTCGCGGGCGAAGGACCGGGCGATGGAGGTGCTGGAGCTCGTCGGCCTCGGCGGTGACTTCGCCAAGCGCTACCCCGGGCAGCTGTCGGGCGGTCAGCAGCAGCGCGTGGGGGTGGCGCGAGCGCTGGCCGGCGACCCGAAGGTGATGCTGATGGACGAGCCGTTCAGCGCGATCGACCCCGTGGTGCGCGAGGGCCTGCAGGACGAGTTCCTCAGCCTGCAGGAGTCCCTGGGCACGACGATCGTCCTGGTCACCCACGACATCGACGAGGCCATCAAGCTGGGCGACCGCATCGCGGTGCTGCGAGTGGGCGGCTCGTTGGCCCAGTTCTCTTCACCCGACGACCTGCTGGCTCACCCCGCCGACGACTTCGTGGCCTCCTTCGTCGGTCGCGACCGCGGCTACCGGGCGCTGAGCTTCAAGCACGCCGACGTGCCGATCCACGAGGAGACGCCGACCGTCCTGGGCGAGACGATTGCCGACGGTGACCCGTGGCGTCTGGTGGTCGGGGACCACGCTCAGCCGCTGGGCTGGGTGGAGGTGGCCGACGTCACCGGCCCGGTGCAAGCCGCCGACCTGCAGCTCGGCGGCACCCTGGTCGACGTCGGGGGCTCGTTGCGAGGGTTCCTCGACGCCTCGCTCTCCTCGCCGAGCGGACGCGGCGTCGTGGTGCAGGACGGGCGACTCTACGGCTCGGTGCGCTCCGAGGAGGTGCTGCAGGTCATCAAGGCGGCACCGCGACCCTCCGGAGAGACCAGCTTCACGGCGGAGGACAGCGCGTGAGGATCTGGGGTGTCGGGCTGGGCGAGCTGACCAGCCTGACCTTGGACCACATCTACCTGGCCGGGCTCCCGCTGGTCATCGGGTTACTCCTGGCCATCCCGCTGGCCTGGCTCGCGCTGCGCACGCGGTTGCTCTACGCCCCCCTCATCGCCGGCACCAGCCTGCTCTACACGATCCCGTCGCTGGCGCTGTTCATCCTGCTTCCGGGCATCCTCGGGACGCAGATCCTCGACTCGATCAACGTGCTGGTGGCGATGACGCTCTACACCATCGCCCTGCTGACTCGCACGGTCGCCGACGGCCTCGGCTCGGTGCCCGACCATGTGCGGCAGTCGGCCACGGCCATGGGCTACTCACCTCTGCGCAGGCTGTTCGCCGTGGAGCTGCCCCTTGCGGTGCCGGTGATCTCGGCCGGACTGCGGGTCGCGGCCGTCAGCAACGTCTCCATCGTCTCGGTCGCTGCGCTGGTCGGGGTGTCCCAGCTCGGGACGCTGTTCACCGACGGCTTCAACCGCAACGCGATGGGCCCGATCGTGCTGGGCGTCGTGGCGTGCGCCCTCCTCGCCGTGCTGTTCGACCTGGTGATCCTCGTGGCCACCCGGGCGATGACACCCTGGCTCACCGCCGGGAGGGCCTCATGATCTCCTCGGTCGTCGCCTGGCTCACGGACCCCGCCAACTGGAGTGGACCCGGCGGCATCATCGCCCAGCTGCTCACGCACCTGCAGTACTCGCTGATCGCGCTGGCATTGGCTGCCCTCGTCGCTGTCCCGTTGGGCCTCTGGATCGGGCACACCGGCAAGGGCCGCATCGTCGTGGTGAACCTCGCCGGGGGCTTCCGCGCCATCCCCTCCCTGGGGGTGCTGTTCATCGCGGTCCTGCTGCTGCTGCCGCGGCTCTCGGGAGAGGCCGCTTTCGCCGTGCCCAGCATCATCGTGCTGGTGATCCTGGCCATCCCCCCGATCCTGTCGGGGGTCTACTCCGGGGTCGAGCAGGTCGACCCGGCCGCTCGGGACGCCGCCGCGGGGATGGGCATGACGGGCGTGCAGGTCCTGCGGCAGGTCGAGATCCCCTGCGCTCTGCCCTTGATCTTCTCCGGCCTGCGCGCGGCCATGCTGCAGATCATCGCCACGACCACGATCGCGGCGGTCGTGAGCCTGGGCGGGCTGGGACGCTTCCTCATCGACGGGCAGGCCGTCCAGGACTACGCCCAGATGGCCGGCGGTGCCCTGCTGGTCGCCGCGCTCGCCCTCACCGTCGACCTCGTGTTCGGCCTGATCCAACGGCTGGTCGTCTCACCCGGACTGGCCGGCTCCGCCTAGGCGTCGGGCATGCTGCGCCCCGCACGGGCGTTACGGCATACGACGTCGGGCATCCCCTGACCCGCCCCCCACCCTCACCCACGAAGGACACCGATGAATCGCACGACTGCCCTGACCGCTGCCCTGTTGACCGGACTCACGCTGAGCGCCTGCGGCGGGTCGGACCCGTTGGACGACTCCGGAGGGGGTGGTGAGGACGCCGGCTCCAGTGGCGACAGTGGCAGCGGCACCGTGACGGTGGGCTCCGCCAACTTCCCCGAGAACGTGCTGCTGGCCGAGATCTATGCAGCGGCTCTCGAGGACGCGGGAGTCACGGTGGATACACGCCTCAACATCGGCAACCGGGAGACCTACATCCAGGGTATCCAGGACGGCTCGATCGACCTGATTCCCGAATACACCGGCAACCTGACCTTGTTCTTCAACCCCGAGGCGGAGGCGACGGACCCCGAGGGTGTCTACTCCGAGCTCCAGGAGGCGCTGCCCGAGGGCTTGACGGTGCTCGAGCGCTCGGAGGCGGAGGACAAAGACTCGCTGGTGGTCACCCAGCAGATGGCCGAGGAGAAGGGCATCGAGTCGATAGCCGACCTCGAGCCCGTGGCCGGCGAGCTGGTCCTCGGGGGCCCGCCGGAGTTCGAGGAGCGGGAGTACGGCGTCCCTGGACTGAAGGAGGTCTACGGGTTGGAGTTCTCCGCCTTCCGCCCCCTGGCTGCTGGGTCCAACCTGACGGTGCAGTCCTTGATCAACGGACAGGTCGACGTCGCCAACATCTTCTCGACCGACCCGGCGATCGCCGAGAACGACTTCGTGGTGCTGGAGGACCCCGAGAGCCTCTTCGTGGCGCAGAACGTGGTGCCGCTGATCAGCGAGGACGCCCTCAACGACACGGTCGCCGAGGCGCTGAACGGGGTCTCCAGCGAGTTGGACACCGACCTGCTGACCGAGCTGCTCAGCCGTGTGGTCACGGACGGCGAGAACCCCGAGGACGTGGCCCGGGACTTCGTCGACAACCTCTGAATCAGGTATGACGGACGGCGGCGAGCAGCATCTGGGCGACGTCGACGACCTCCACGTCGTCGGAGGCGCCCTCCGCCTGCTTCTGGGTCAGGCCGTCGGAGAGCATCACCCGGCAGAACGGGCAGCCGATGGCGATCCGGTCGGCCCCGGTGGCCAGTGCCTCCTCGGTGCGGTTGAGGTTGATCCGGG
>NZ_JBPCKQ010000199.1:0-4408 GCF_051004135.1 Ornithinimicrobium sp. | reverse complement strand
CTCGGTGATCCCGCGCGACATCAGGTAGAACAGCTGCTCGTCGTCGAACCGTCCGGTGGAGCTGGCGTGCCCGGCCCCCTCGATGTTGCCGGTCTCGATCTCCAGGTTGGGCACCGAGTCGGCGCGGGCGCCGTCGGAGAGCACCAGGTTGCGGTTGAGCTCGTAGGTGTCGATGCCCTCCGCCTCGGCGCGGATCAGCACGTCACCGACCCACACCGTGTGCGCGGTCTCACCCTGCAGGGCGCCCTTGTAGGTGACCAGCGACTGGCACCGCGGGGTGTTGTGGTCGACGAACGAGCGGTGCTCCAGGTGCTGGGCCGCGTCGGCGAAGTAGACGCCGAGCAGGGTCGCGGAGCCGCCGGGTCCGGCGTAGCGCACGTTGCTGTTCATCCGCATGATCGCCCCACCGAGGGTGACGGCGATGTGCCGGTATGACCCGTCGCGCCCCACGAGAGCCTCGTGCTGAGCCAGGTGGTGGGTGTCGTCGGCCCAGCGCTGCAGGGTGACCACGGTCAGGTCGGCGCCGTCGCCGACCACCACCTCGACGTTGCCGGTGTGGTCGACGGAGCCGGTGTGGTCCAGGATGATCAGGGCCTTGCTGTGCCGGCCGGCCTCGAGGACGACGTGGGCGTTGCTGCGCCGGCCCGCGCCGTTGCCGTGGACGTCGACCCGCAGCGGCTCGGCATACTCACGCTCCGCGGGGATCTGCACATGCAGCGCCTCGGCGGTGTTGGCCGAGGCCACCACCGCTGCGCGATCACCGGGCACCAGCACGGTGCCGCGCGGTGCCTGGCCCGGGACCAGCGTGCTGATGTGCACACCGTCGGGGACCTGGACGCCGACGCTGACCGCGGGGTCGTCCTCCCGGTCGTCGGTCGGGGTGTCGCTGAACAGCGGACCGAGCCGGTCGACGGGGGTGAAGCGCCACTCCTCCTCGCGCCCGCTGGGCACCTCGAAGTCGCTGACCTCGAAGGAGGTGGGCCGAGCGGCCCGGGACTCGTCCGGGACGGTGCCGACCT
This sequence comes from Ornithinimicrobium sp., assembly GCF_051004135.1. Taxonomy (GTDB): domain Bacteria; phylum Actinomycetota; class Actinomycetes; order Actinomycetales; family Dermatophilaceae; genus Ornithinicoccus. The sequence continues at coordinate 3,389 of NZ_JBPCKQ010000199.1, read as the reverse complement.
TGCTCTGCGGGTCGACGTGCGATTGGTCGGCGGGTGAGTTGTTGTCGACGAGCAACGTCATCAGCCGACGGCTCCTTCCATCTGCAGCTCGATGAGGCGGTTGAGCTCGAGGGCGTACTCCATCGGCAGCTCGCGGGCGATCGGCTCCACGAAGCCGCGCACGATCATGGCCATCGCCTCGGTCTCGGACATGCCTCGGGACATCAGGTAGAACATCTGGTCCTCGGAGACCTTGGAGACCGTGGCCTCGTGACCCATCTGTACGTCGTCCTCGCGGACGTCGACGTAGGGGTAGGTGTCCGAGCGGGAGATCTGGTCGACCAGCAGCGCGTCGCAGACCACGCTGGAGCGGCTGTGGTGCGCGCCGGCAAGGATCTGGACCAGGCCCCGGTAGGACGTGCGCCCGCCGCCACGGGCCACCGACTTGGAGACGATGGTCGAGGACGTGTGCGGCGCAGCGTGCACCATCTTGGAGCCGGCGTCCTGGTGCTGGCCCTCCCCGGCGAAGGCCACCGACAGGGTCTCGCCCTTGGAGTGCTCGCCGAGCAGGAACACGGCCGGGTACTTCATCGTGACCTTGGAGCCGATGTTGCCGTCGATCCACTCCATGGTGGCGCCCTCGGCGCAGGTCGCGCGCTTGGTGACCAGGTTGTAGACGTTGTTGGACCAGTTCTGGATGGTCGTGTAGCGCACCCGGGCGTTCTTCTTCACGATGATCTCCACGACCGCGGAGTGCAGGGAGTCGCTCTGGTAGATCGGCGCCGTGCAGCCCTCGACGTAGTGCACCGAGGAGTCCTCGTCGGCGATGATCAGCGTGCGCTCGAACTGGCCCATGTTCTCGGTGTTGATCCGGAAGTAGGCCTGCAGCGGGATGTCCACGTGGACCCCCGGCGGCACGTAGATGAACGACCCGCCGCTCCATACGGAGGCGTTGAGCGCGGCGAACTTGTTGTCGCCGGCCGGGATCACCGAGCCGAAATACTCGCGGAACAGGTCCTCGTGCTCACGCAGCGCGGTGTCGGTGTCCAGGAACAGCACACCCTGCTCCTCCAGGTCCTCGCGGATCTGGTGGTAGACGACCTCGGACTCGTACTGCGCGGCGACACCGGCGACCAGGCGCTGCTTCTCGGCCTCGGGGATGCCGAGCCGGTCGTAGGTGTTCTTGATGTCCTCGGGCAGCTCGTCCCAGGAGGTGACCTACTTCTCGTTCGAGTTCCCGACATGCCTAGTGTTGTCGACGTCAATGCAGGTCAGGTCGCTGCCCCAGGTCGGCATGGGCTTCTTGCCGAACAGCCGGTGCGCCTTGAGCCGGTAGTCGGTCATCCACTGCGGCTCGCTCTTGCGGCCGGAGATGTCGCGCACGACGTCCTCGTTGAGGCCGCGTCGCGCGGAGGCGCCGGCGACGTCGCTGTCGGCCCAGCCGTAGCCGTAACTGCCCAGGTCCTTCAGACCTGGGTTGCGCTCTTCGATGTTGGTGCTCATCGGGAAGGCCTTTCGTGAGTGGTCGGTCGGGATCGGTCGTGCAGTATGTCGTCTCGCAGCTCGTCCTGCGGGATGCGGTAGGGCGGGTCCGAGGCGTCGTCGCGCCCCTGCGCCAGGGTGGCCACGGGGCGGATGGACCCGGTCGGCACGAAGGTGGTGCACACGTGCTCGCCACCGGCCAGGGTGGCCAGGCGCTGCACATGCACCCCCAGCACCCGGGAGATGACGTCGGTCTCGGCGTCGCAGAACTCGTGGAACTCGCTGGCCACATGCCGGACCGGGCAGTGCCCCTGGCACAGCTGCAAGCCAGCGAGACCGCTGTCGGTGTCCTGCCCCACCGGGCGGACGCTCGCGGCGAACCCCTCGTCGGTCAGCGCCTCGGCCAGCGCCGAGGTGCGCTCGTCCAGGATCGCAGCCTCGTCGGCCCCATCGGTGGCACCCCGGTGGTCACGGTCCGTGGCCTGACCTGACCTGGACATCGCCTCGCGCAGTCGCTGCTCCAGGACGGCCATCTGAGCCTCGGCGAACTCGGTGACCGCGCCGTCGCCGGCCCGGTCCGCGAGGTAGTGCAGGGCCGCCGTGGCGACGTCGTCGTAGCTGGTCTGCAGCTGCTCCTGGCCGCGGTCGGTCAGCACGAACGCCCGCGCGGGCCGGCCTCGCCCGCGCGGAGCGGTGGCCGCCAGCTCGCGCTCGATGATGGAGCCCTCCTGCGCCAGCGCGTCGAGATGGCGGCGCACAGCTGCCGGTGTGAGGTCGAGCTGCACTGCCAGCTCGCGAGCGGTGACGGGTCCGGTGACACCGATGGCGCGACGGACGTGGTCCCGGGTCCGGGACTCGGTGCTGCCGTCGGACATAAACACCACACCAGTGTCACCTATATCCACCTGTGGTCCAACCAAGCCTTGCCTCACCATGTTCCGGATGCGCCTGGACCTGCCGCGCCGGCTCCTGCACGCGAAGGGTGACTCCCTCTGGGCAGCCTGCTGCGAGGTCGCGCAACGAGCGCAACCGACCTCATCGCGCCACGGTATGATGTTTCTACAAGGGGCGGGGACTGGACTGTCCGCATGGGTGGACTGCACAGCGCCGAGCACAACGGGCGAGTCGGCGTCTATCGTGGCTGCGTGAGTGCGCTCGACCAGGTCTTACCCGCGCTGTGGATGGACTCGGTGACCCGGCACTACGGCCGCACGACGGCGCTGGCCGGATTGAGCTGGACCGCACACCCCGGTCAGGTGACCTGCGTGCTGGGGCCCAACGGGGCGGGCAAGTCCACCGCCGTGCACTGTGCAGTCGGGCTGCAGACTCCCGACTCCGGGCGCCTGCGCGTGCTGGGCGTCGACCCCTGGCGCTCCCCCGCGGAGCACCGGTCCCGTGTCGGCGTGATGCTGCAGGACGGCGGTCTGCCCCAGTCCGCCCGTCCGGTCGCGTTGCTACGTCACCTCTCGCGCCTGTATGCCGCGCCGCTCGATGTCGCCGAGCTGAGCCGGACGCTGGGCGTCGACGACTTCGCTCACACCCCGGTGCGCCGGCTCTCCGGTGGACAGCGCCAGCGCCTGGCCCTGGCAGCCGCGCTGGTCGGCGACCCGGACATAGCGTTCCTGGACGAGCCGACCTCCGGGCTGGACCCGCACGCCCGCCGCACGACGCACGCCCTGATCCGCAGCACGGCTGCCGCGGGGGCCGCAGTGGTGCTCACCACTCACTCGTTCGAGGAGGCCGAGCGGCTCGCCGACCACATCGTCATCCTCACGGGTGGTCGGGCCGTGGCGGCCGGGTCCGTGCCGGAGGTCTGCGACGGCGCCGCCCTGGAGGACCGCTACTTCGCGCTCACCGGGGCTGCTCGGTGAGCGCGCCCGCGAGCCCGACCCAACGGGTCACGGCGCAGGCACGCTTTGAGACCCGCA
>NZ_JBPCKQ010000198.1:0-4782 GCF_051004135.1 Ornithinimicrobium sp. | reverse complement strand
CTGTGGCCGAGCTGACCCGGCGCGGTTGCCGGTGCCGCCGTCTGGAAGTCTCCCGCGCGTTCCACTTGGCGATGGGGGACACTGCGCTGCCCGGGCTGCGCGAGGCGGCGACCGCCGACCTCGCGCCCCGGGTCCCGGACGTCCCGCTGCTGAGCAGCGTCACCGGTGCCTGGTCACCGGAGCTGGACCCGGCATACCTGGTCGAGCACGCCCGCCGGCCGGTCTGCTTCGGCCCGGCCGTGCAGCGGCTGCTGCAGGACGGCTACGACACCTTCGTCGAGATCGGGCCCGGGTCGACCCTCACCGCTCTGGTGCGGTCGATCAGCCGCGGCCACGACGGCGTGCTGGCGCTCGCGAGCCTGGGTAACGGGGCCCGCGGCGACATCTCGCTGCTGCGAACCGTCGGCCGGCTGTGGGAGCGCGGGGTGCCGCTGAGCCGACCCGACGACGACGGCACCCGCCCCCGCGTCGACGTGCCGACCTACCCCTATCAACGGCGTCGGCACTGGCTGCCGGACCCCGGCGGCGAGCGGCACGTCCCCGCGAGTGCGCACCGGCGCTCACCCCTGCTGCACCGGGTCACCTGGTCGCAGACCCCACTGCCTGCCGGGCAGGTGCTGCGCTCGGCGTGCCTGGTCGGCGGCGAGGACGGCGACGGTCGCGTGCTCGAGGGTCTGCTCACCCGGCTGGCCCGGCGCGGTGTCCCGGCGCACCGAGTCACCCCGGGTCGTCTGGGCGAGCGACCCGACGCCTCGGTGCTGGTGCTGGTCGCCGACCTCGACAAGGACACCTCGGATGCCGTGGGCGGTGTCCTGGAGGTGGCTCGGCACCTGGCCCAGCGCCCCACGCCGCTGCTCGTCGTGACGCACGACGTGCTGGTGACCGGAGTCGGCCAGGAGCAGCCCCGGCCCGACCAGGCGGTGGTCGCCGGCCTGCTGAGCGCGCTGCCGCAGGAGCAGCCTGGGCAGTCCGTGCGGGTCGTGGACCTGTCCTCGCTCGACGACGCGGCGGAGCGCGTGGAGTGCCTGCTGCGGGAGCTCGACGCCCCACCCGCCGCGGGTCCCGCGGAGTCGGTGGCGTGGCGTGGTGGCCAGCGCCTGGGTCGGACGATCGAGGCGGTGATCGCGCTGCCCCCCACCCGGGCGGGGCTGCCCGCCGACGGGAGCTATCTGATCACCGGCGGCACCGGAGGCGTCGGGAGGGCCCTGGCTCGCGCGCTGGCCGTGCAGGGCCGGCCGGAGCTGATCCTGGTCGGCCGCTCCGCGGCCCCGCCGCCCGACCTGATCGAGGAGCTCGCGGGTCTGGGCGCACACCCCCGCTACGTCGCAGCGGACGCCTCGGTCGAGGCCGACGTCGAGGCGCTGGTGGCGGGTATGCCGCAGCTCGCCGGGGTCTTCCACGCCGCGGGGCTGGTCTCTGCCGGCCGGCTGTGCACCCAGTCGGTCTCCGACGTCGAGGCCGTCCTGGCGCCCAAGGTGCGCGGCACGCAGGTGCTCGCCCGCGCTCTGGAGGCGCACGGCCGCCGGCCGGACCTCTTCGTCACCTTCTCCTCGATCGCCACGGTGCTCCCCGAGCTGAGCGGGGGTCTGGCGTCGTATGCCGCGGCCAACGCCTACCTCGACGCCCTCGCGCACGCCGAGGCTCACGCCGGTCGCCCGATGCAGGCTCTGGACCTCGCGGCCTGGGCCGGGACCGGGATGGCCGACTCGGTGGGCTTCCGGACCCTGGCGCAGCGGGGACGGGTGCCGCAGCTGACGGCCGAGGCCGCGGTGCAGGCCGTGCTGGACGCCACGCGCATCGTTGAGTCGCAGCTGGTCGTCCTGGACCCGGCCGACGTTCCGCCTGCCCCGGGCGACCCGCCGCCTGCCCCGGCCGACGTTCCGCCTGCCCCGGACGTCTTCGTCGATCGCACTGAGCCGACGGCCCTGCTGCCCCGAGCATCCCAGGAGACACCCGCAGGGCTTGGGGTGCGCGGTCTGCTGACGGCGATGATCGCCGGCGAGCTCGGCCTGACGCCTCGAGACGTCGACCCCGAGACGTCGTTCCTGGCCATGGGTCTGGACTCCCTCACGGCGGTTGACCTGGTCAAGCGGCTCGAGAGCGAGCTGGGCCGGGACCTACCGACCACGCTGCTCTTCGAGCACCCCTCGATCAGCCGGCTGACGGCATACCTCGAGGGCGGGTCGGCGACCGAGCCGCGCACTGCGGGACCGTCGCATCACGTTGCGGACGAGGTCGGGGCAAGCTTCGCACTCACCCCGGTCCAGCTGGCGTTCCACATCCTGGGCCGGCTGCACCCCGATGTGCCCGCCTACGCGTGCCTGCGGATGGACCTGACCGGTCACGTCGACCCAGACCTGCTGGGCCGAACCCTGGGCCCTGCTGGAGCGGCGACACCCGATGCTGCGGGTGCGCATCCGCGGCCTTGCCGGCGAGCCCCGGCAGGAGGTGCTGCCGCCGTCGGGGTCGCCCTGGCCGTCCTGGTTCCGGGTCATCGAGGGCGTCGTGCCGGCGCACAAGATCGAGGACGAGCTGTGCAACCGGGTCTTCGCCCCCGCCGACGACCCCCCGGTCCGCGCCGTGCTGGCCCGGATGGATCCCGGAGCGACGTCCCTGGTGCTGGTGCTGCACCACGCCGCGGGTGACGGGGCCAGCCTGAGCGTCCTCAGCCGCGAGCTGTGGTCGATCTACGGTGCCTTGCACCGAGGGGTCGAACCCGATCTGCCCGCGCTGACGACGACCTTCCGCGACCAGGTCGGAGCCACCCAGGCGCTGCGCGCGTCGGCGACCTTCGAGGCGGACCGAGACTTCTGGGTGGGACGGCTGGCCCGCCTGTCCAGGCCCGGAGAGGTCGATTTCCTGCCGGGCGCCCCGCTGGCCGCTCGGCAGTTCACGTTGACCGAGCAGCTCACCCGCGAGCTGACGGAGCGGGCGGCCGGACTGGGGGTCTCGCTGTTCCACCTGGTGCTCGCCGCATACCTGCGCCGGCTGGCGAACAGGACCGGCACCGCGGAGGTCACCGTCGACGTGGCCCGCGCAGGCCGCGGTGCCCGCCTGCCCGACCTGGGCGGTGTGATCGGGCCCTTCGCCGACACCCTCCCGCTCACGGTGACCGCGGCACCGGGCACACCGGTGGCCGACCTTGCTCGACGGGTGCGCGAGGGCTGGCTGGAGTGCGAGCGGCACGGCAGTGTGACGAGCCTGGACCTGGCCCGCCTCCTCCCGGCGGATCGCGAGGGTCCGCGGACGGCCGGCGTCGCGAGCTTCAGCTTCGCCCGGTTCCCGGTGGGCGACGTCGACGCGGGGCCGGTGCGGGTCGTGGCGACCGCCGCGCGCACGGCGTCGGCGGCCACCCGGCTGGGACTGCTGTGCTGGGAGTTCGACGGGGTGCTGCACTTCTCCTGGAACCATCCCGCTCGACTCTTCACCCCAGCGACCATCGAGAGGTTCGCCGCCGAGCTGGAGGCCGAGCTGGAGGCCGTGGCCCAGCCGGAAGCGACCCCGCGTCCGCTGGCGCAGCGGATCCTCGAGCAGTGCCGGCGTACCCCCGACGCAGTGGCGGTCGACGCCGCCGGCTCCGGACTGAGCTACGGCGAGCTCGACCGGGCCTCCGCCCGGGTGGCCGGCCGGCTGTTTCGTCTCGGTATGCCGCGGCACGAGCGGGTGGTGCTGCTCACCTCACCGGGGGAAGACACCGTCGTGGGCCTGCTGGGCATCCTGCGGGCAGGCTCGGCATGGGTGCCGCTCGACTCCACGCATCCGCCGGGCCGGCTGGCCGACCAGGTGACTCGGGCCGGCGCCACCGCGGTCGTCTGCCACGCCGCCACCCGGCAGACCGCCGCGAGGCTCGGTGACCTCGAGGTGGTCGACCTCGAGCAGTACGACGACCAAACCCCGGGTGAGTCCGCTGAGGACGAGATTGCGCCCACGGCGGGACCGGACGACCTGGCCTACGTGATCTTCACCTCCGGCAGCACCGGGCGTCCCAAAGGCGTGCCGGTGACGCACCGGGCGCTCACGGCATACCTGGACTGGGCGGTCCCGACATTCGGCTACGCGCAGACCGACCGGATGGCGGCGACCGCCCCCATCTGCTTCGACGCCTCGGTGCGCCAGCTGCTCGCCCCGCTGCTGGTGGGAGCCTGCATCGTGCCGGTGCAGCGAGAGGTGCTGCGCGACCCGCAGGCGCTGCTGACGCTCGTGCAGGAGCAGCGGGTGAGCGTCTGGAGCTCGGTTCCCACCCTGTGGGCGCAGCTGCTGCAGGCGGCCGAACGGCGGGGTCCCAGGGCCAGGGCCGGACTGACCTGCCTGCGGAGGGTGCACGTGGGCGGCGAGGCCCTGTCGCCGGCCCTCGTGCGGCGGTGGTTCGACCTGGTGGGCCCGGGTGCGCCGATCGCCAACCTCTACGGGCCAACCGAGGCCACCATCAACGCGACCTACGACGTCATCGAGTCCCGACCCGGGGACGACGTCGAGCGGATGCCGATCGGCGTGCCTGCGGCGCAGACCGTCGTTGACGTGGTCGGCCCCGACGGCGCCTCCTGCGGGGATCAGATCGGGGAGCTGTGGCTCGCGGGGCCGGGGGTGAGCGCGGGCTACCTGGGCGAGCCCGCGCTGAGCGCTGAGGTCTTCGTCGAGCGCGAGGGTATGCGGTGGTACCGCACCGGTGACCGGGTGCAGCGGCGACCGGACGGCAGGCTGGACTTCCTCGGCCGGCTGGACGAGCAGGTCACGATCCGGGGTCACCGGGTCGAGCCTGGTGAGGTCGAGGCGGTCCTGGGG
>NZ_JBPCKQ010000197.1:0-2644 GCF_051004135.1 Ornithinimicrobium sp. | reverse complement strand
TTGTACTCCTCAGTGAAGCTGCGGCGAGTCGAACCCATACTTGCTACTCCCGACGGATCGGGCGGCTTTCAAACACTGTGTCCACGGAAGCGGGGACGGTCCACTGGGGTAGCTGTTGGTGTCGGCTTCGGCGTGGACGGTGAGTCCGGTTCGGCTGGTGGTGGCTAGCCACGACGAGCATGGGACCGGCCTGAGCGAGTTTTTGCCACGGTTATGGGACCACCCCGGTTGCCAGTCATGGAACCACCTGCGTGTCGTGCGCAGGGGTCGCGGTTGCCGGCCACTACCGATCTCTTCATGTCCAGCGACGTGGAGGCATCGGGTGGCGACGCCGGCGGCGAACATCGCAATCTGCGTGCGCTAGACGGTATGGAGGTGCCCGGTCGTCGGGCCGGGGCCTCACGCGCAAGGGTTGTCGTGGGTTGCCGGTCGGGGTGAACCTGGCCGGTAGTGCCGACATTGCGGGAGGCCCAGGTGAAGCGAGAGCGTACGAGCGTTGGTCTGGATGTGCACGCACGATCGGTGGTGGCGTGCGGCATCGACGACGACACAGGTGAGGTGTTCCGGGCCCGGTTGGCTCCGGACCATGAGGTGATCTTGACGTGGTTGCGGGGCCTGCCGGGCCCGGTGGCGGTGGTCTACGAGGCTGGACCGACCGGCTTCGGGTTGGCCCGGTTCCTGCGTGAGCGGCAGACCCGGTGCCTGGTCGCGGCGCCGAGCAAGGTGCAGCGGCCCTGCGGTGACCGGGTCAAGACCGACACCCGGGACGCGTTGCTGCTGGCGCGGCTGCTGCGCCTGGGGGAGATCGTGGAGGTGGCGGTCCCGGGCGTGGCGCAGGAGGCCGCCCGAGATCTGGTTCGGGCCCGGGAGGATGTCCGGGGTGATCTGATGCGCGCTCGGCACCGCACCTCCAAGCTGCTGTTGCGCCAAGGGGTCGTCTACTCGGGCGGGAGGGCGTGGACGGTCGCGCACCACGCGTGGCTGCGCCGGCAGAACTTCGACAGCCCGGCGTTGGCGGTGGCCTATGACAGTGCGCTGGAGACGGTGCTGCTGACCGCGGACCGCCGGGACCGCCTGGACACCACGATCGTGGAGCTGGCCGCGGACCCCGCCTGGGCGCCGATGGTGCTGCGGCTGTCGTGCCTGCGCGGGATCTCCACCTTGACGGCGTTCGGTCTCGCGGTCGAGGTCGGTGACTGGACCCGGTTCACCGGCAACAGCATCGGGGCCTTCCTCGGGCTGGTCCCGACCGAGCACTCCTCCGGTGGCAGCCGCAGCCAAGGGTCGATCACCAAGGCCGGCAACAGCCACGCCCGCCGGCTGCTGGTCGAGGCCGCCTGGCACCACAAGCAGCCCTACCGCACCCCGTCCAAGACGATGCGGGACCGCTGGGAGCTAGCGCCGGCGGCCGCCAAGGCCCGCGGACACGCCGGCAACATCCGGCTGCACCAGCGCTGGCTGGCCTTCGACCAGCGCAAGAAGCGGCCCGTGATCGCCAACGTCGCCGTCGCCCGCGAGCTCGCCGGCTGGTGCTGGTCACTGGCCACCCTGGACGACGACGCTCCCCCCGGCGCGGCCCGCTGACAGCGCGACCCGCCCCTTTGACGGGGGCCGGCCGGTAGAGGGCGGCGGCAGCGCGTGGAACGCACCCGCGATCGGACTATGAGCAGCCCAGGAAGTCCGTTTCCGAAAGCGACGCTCGACTTCTAGACAAGCGGAGCGCTCCAGCCGAACAGCCCCGTCCTGCGGTAACCAACCCGCGTATATCAGTCTGACCGCGCGTCGTCCTGACACGCACGCCGCCCACCTACCGGCCGGCCTCTCCCCACCTGGTTCCACGGTTCCCGCCGCCGTCCAGCATGCCGCGGTGCTCGCCGTGGTCAAGGGAACAACGCCCTTGACCACGACTGCGCTCCACGGCCTCCAGGGCTACCGGGAAGCCGAAGAAGAACGCTCAGAACTCCGCCAGCACTCGGGGGGTAGAGCGTTGGGTCCCGCCTGACCCTTGACAAGACCCACCTCCATATCAGTCCGGCGGCGGGAGCGGCGCCGTACGGCCCTGCCAGGGCGCGCTGAGCACGACGGTCGTGCGGGTCGACACGCCGGCCAGCGCGCGCACCTCCTGAAGGAGCTGCTCGAGCTCGGCCGGTCCGGCGACGCGCACCTGCAGGATGTAGCTCTCGTCCCCCGCCACGCTGTGACAGGCCTCGACCGCAGTCAGGTGGCGCAGCCGTTCGGGTGCGTCGTCCGGCGCGGCCGGGTCGATCGGCTGGATCGAGATGAACGCCGCCAGCGGCAGGCCGACGGCCACCGGGTCGATCCGGGCGGCGTAGCCCTGGATGACGGACCGCTGCTCGAGCCGGCGCACCCGCTGGTGCACCGCGCTGGTGGACAGGCCGGTGTCCCGGGCGAGGTCGGCGTACGAGGTGCGTCCGTCAGCGGTCAGCAGCGCCAGCAGCGCGCGGTCGAGCTCGTCCAGCGGCGCAGCGCTCACGACGTCAGCGCGCGGCCGATGACGACCCGCTGGACCTGGTTGGTGCCTTCGACGATCTGCAGCACCTTGGCCTCGCGCAGGTAGCGCTCAGCGGGGAAGTCCTCGACGTAGCCGTAGCCCCCGAGCACCGGCACCGCGTCGGTGGTCACC
>NZ_JBPCKQ010000196.1:0-5820 GCF_051004135.1 Ornithinimicrobium sp. | reverse complement strand
CGGTCTCCGAGCCCGACCACTCCGGTGAGGTGATCACCGGCACGGGTGGGCCCTGGGTGTCGGCGAAGGTGATCTGCTTTCCCTGGTGCGCTTCCGCGAGGTCGGCCAGCCGCACCCCTGTGCGCTTCTCGAGCGTCTTGAAGCCCTGGGTGGCCAGGTGGCCGTTGGTCGTGCCGGACAGGGCGAGGATCGCCTCACAGACGCTGACGTCGCGCTTCAGTGAGGGCCGGCCGTCGGCCACGCCGCCGCGGACGGGACCGTTCTTGTGCCTGAGGTAGTCGACCTGCTTGCCCAGCTCGAAGGTGACGCCCTTGGTGGTCGCACCCAGCGTGTCGACCAGCGGCCCCAGCGCGTTCATCTTCTCGGCCACCGCGCCGTAATCACGCTCGACCTCGACCAGCTTCGGCATGGTGACCCCAGGGATAGGCTCGCACTCGCCCTTCTTCCAGTCCCGGACGACACCGTGCGGGTTGGCCATTGCGTCGGGGGTGTCGTGGGTGAGCGGCACCGCGACGACGTCCTTGCGCACGCCGAGGTGGGTGGCGGCCAGCTCACTGAACTTCTCGGCGATCGTCTGCCAGGCGTCCCAGTCGGTGCGGGTCTGCCACGGCGGTGCGATGGCGGGGTTGAAGGAGTGCACGAACGGGTGCATGTCGGTGGTGTTGAGGTCGTGCTTCTCGTACCAGGTCGCCGCCGGGAGGACGACGTCGGAGAAGATCGTCGTGCTCGTCTGCCGGAAGTCGATCGTCATCAGCAGGTCGAGCTTGCCCTCGGGTGCCTCATCGCGCCATTTCACGTCGACCGGGCGCTGACCCTCTGGCGTCTCCGTCGCCCGCACCGACGAGTCGGTCCCAAGCAGATGTCTGAGGAAGTACTCGTTGCCCTTGCCGGACGAGCCGAGAAGGTTGGCTCGCCAGATCGACAGGATCCGCGGGTAGTTGCCCGGCGCGTCAGGATCCTCACCGGCGAAGTCGAGCTCACCGGACTTGAGCTGCTCGACGACGTACTCCCCTACCTGCTTGCCGGCCGCGGCCGCATCGTCGCTGCGGTCGAGCGGGCTGCGGTCGAACGTGGGGTACGACGGCATCCAGCCCATCCGGGCGCTCTGGGCGATCACGTCGGCCGTGGACTTACCGGCCAGCTGGCCGGTGCCGGTGGTGGCGGACAGGGTGTCGGCGCCAAAATGGTGGTAGCGGAACTGGTTGGTGTGCAGGTACCAGTAGGCGGTCTGGATCATGTTGCGCGGCGGACGGTTCCAGTCGAGAGCGGTGGCGATCTGCGTGTAGCCCGTGAGCGGGCGGACCTTCTCCTGCCCGACGTAGTGCGCCCAGCCGCCGCCGTTGACTCCCTGGCAACCGGTCAGGTTGGTCAGGGTGAGGAACGCGCGGTAGATCGTGTCGGAGTGGAACCAATGGTTGGTGCCGGCCCCCATCACGATCATCGAACGGCCCCGTGACTCCTCCGCGTTCGCGGCGAACTCCCGCCCAACCCGCGCTGCGGTCGAGGCCGGGACACCGGTGATCGCCTCCTGCCAGGCGGGTGTGTACGGCGACTCCGAGTCGTCGTAACCCCTGGCCCACTCCCCCGGCAGCCCGTCACGACCGACGCCGTACTGCGCGAGCAACAGGTCGAAGACCGTCGTAACAAGGTGTCCCTCGACACGGCGGACCGGGACACCACGCGGCAGGTCAGCGGCCGCACCGTCTGGGGTGTCGAAGCGCGGCATCCGCACCAGCGCGGTCTCCTCCGCGCCGTCGAACAGCGAGAGCTGAGGGTCGACGTCGCCGAGCTCGAGGTTCCATCGGCCAACACCGGCCTCGCCGTACCGGTGACCGAGCGAACCGTTCGGGACGACCGGCTCACCGGTGCCCGCGTCGATGAGAACGGTCTTGAAGGCAGCGTTCTCCTCTGCCGCATCGGTCGAAGCCAAGTCGGAGGCGGTCAGGAACTTGCCCGCGGTGAATGCTCCATCCCCCGCGTCGTCGAGCTTCACCAGGTACGACAGGTCGGTGTAAGTCTTGACGTACTCGGTGAAGTACGGCGTCTGCCGGTCGACGAAGAACTCCTTGAGCACGACGTGCCCCATCGCCATCGCCAGAGCTGCGTCGGTGCCCGGTCTGGCCGGCAGCCACTCGTCGGCGAACTTCACGTTGTCGGCGTAGTCGGGGGCAACCGCGATGACCTTCTGACCGCGGTAGCGCGCCTCGGTCATCCAGTGCGCATCGGGGGTGCGGGTGACCGGAAGGTTGGAACCCCACATGATCAGGTATCCGGCATTCCACCAGTCGCCCGACTCCGGCACGTCGGTCTGGTCGCCGAAGACCTGCGGAGAGGCGACGGGCAGGTCTGCGTACCAGTCGTAGAAGCTCAGCATCGAGCCACCGATCAGGTTCACGAACCGAGCACCCGACGCGTGCGAGACCATCGACATCGCCGGGATGGGCGAGAATCCAGCGACCCGGTCCGGACCGTACTTCCTGATCGTGTGCACATGCGCGGCCGCGACGATCTCGCCGGCCTCCTCCCAGGTGGCGCGCACCAGACCGCCCTGGCCGCGGGCGGACTTGTAGGCCTTCGCCCGCTGCGGGTTCTCGACGATGTGCTCCCACGCGCGCACCGGGTCACCGTCGTGCTGGGACTTGGCCTCGCGGAACATCTGGAGGAGGACCCCCCGGACATAGGGGTAGCGGACCCGGGTCGGCGAGTAGGTGTACCAGGAGAACGCCGCACCGCGCGGACAGCCGCGGGGCTCGTACTCCGGGGAGTCCGGGCCGACCGAGGGATAGTCGGTCTGCTGGGTCTCCCAGGTGATGATCCCGTCCTTGACGTAGACCTTCCACGAGCAGGACCCGGTGCAGTTCACCCCGTGGGTGGAGCGGACCACCTTGTCGTGGCTCCACCGGTCCCGGTAGAAGTCGTCGGCCTGACGGCCACCCCGCTTCGTCAGGGTCCGGAGGTCGTCGGACACCGTGCCCTTGGTGAAGTAGCGACGGGTGCGCACCAGGGCCTCGCTCAGCGGCCCATCCAGACCCGGCTGACTAGAAGGTCGCGAGCTACCCGTGCTGTCGGGACGGTCCCGGGCGGTCGTCATGCGATGGCCATCTCCTGGTCGTGCCGACGCGCAGTCCCCCGCACGACGGTCAGGGTCAGCAGCAGGGTCAAGGCAGCCGTCGCCGACAGCAGCCACAACCCGATCGCGTAGGAGTCGGTGCGGCCGTAGACGTAGCCCATGATCAGCGGCGGGACGAACCCGCCCAGCCCGCCTGCGGCACCGACCAGGCCCGTCACGCCACCGACCCGGGACGGGTCGGTCACCTGGGCGATCAGTGCGAAGGTGGCGCCGGTCCCGGAACCCAGGGCCATCGCCATGGCCAGGAAGGCGATGGCACCCAGGGGCTCGAGGACAGGTGTCGTGGACGCGATCGCGGCACCGACCACGACGACGACGTATCCGCCGGCCAGGACCGGGACCGGACCGAGTCGGTCGGCAAGCCAGCCCCCCACCGGTCGCATGATCACGGCGAGCACCACAAAGCCGGCCATCCGGTTCGCCGCATCGGCAGGGGTGAGGTCGTAGGCGGCCTTGAGGTAGGCGGGCAGGTACACTGAGAACGCGACGTACCCGCCGAAAGCGACCGCGTACAGAATGCTGGCCTGCCAGGTGATCGGTAGGCGTGCATTTGCCTTCATCCGGGTGGACAGCGACGAGGTCGGGGCCTGCCGACCTGGTGCGTCCCCGAGCAGCATCCACGCCACGACCGCGAAGATCGCCAAGGCAGTGGCCGCGAACAGAAACGGGGCCTTGTCGCCGACGTTGGTGTAGAGCTTGACCGTCGTGAGCGCGCTGATCGCGGTACCGCCCATGCCGGCTCCGAAAATGCCCACGGCAAGGCCTCGCCGTTCCGGCGGGAACCAGGCGTTGACGAACGGGACACCGACCGCGAACGACGTTCCCGAGATACCGAGGAAGAACCCCCCGACCAGCAGCGCCGCGTAGCTGGTCTGTCCGTAGAAGCCGATGAATAAGACCGGCACGATGGTCGCGAGCGAAACGATCACGAACATCTCCCGCCCCCCGAACCTGTCCGTCAGAGCTCCGACGGGGATCCGGCCCAGCGAGCCCACGACCACAGGAACGGCCACGATCAGCGAGACCTGCCACTCGCTGAGAGCGCCCAGGGTGTCGTTGTCACGAAACACCGGGCCGAGCGGGCTCAGCAGCGCCCACGCCCAGAAGTTGATCGCGAACCCAACAGTGGCCAGGACAAGCATCAACCCGGGGGATCTGCCCTTTGCGTCACCATCAGAAACACGTACCTTGCCCACGGCAAACCACCTGGAATGATCGATCCTTACGCTCCCTGTCCCCTGCACTGTGCCACAGTCCAGCCGGCGCAGGTCGTCCCGAGTTCGGCACGATGAGTGCGATTCGCGCGAAACTTGCAACACAGGCGAAGCCGCCGTTCACATCCTGCAAGGGCCCGTCAGGCTAGAAAAGGGTAGGGCCAGGTCGGAAGGTGCGTCAGGCCTTCTTGTCGACTGCCTCCATCTTCGGTCACGAGGTCGGACTCATAGTCCACCTCCCCATGCCGCGCCAGGAACACACGCGCCGGGCACTGCAAGTCACTCACATCCCCACGCTACGACTCCCGGCCCACTGCCTCTCGCGAAATGCAGGGGCGACCAGCCACCGGCGTCCGCGATCTCGGTCCGCGCCCTACGGCGAACCGCTCAAGGAAACGACTTCGACTTCGAGCACCTGGTGCCGGTCGCCGGGACCGACGCGTCTGTCCCGCAGGGGAATCCCCAGTCGCGCATGATCGCTCCGCAGGTGGAACAAGCCGGTGCGCACACCGGGCCGCCTGCGTCAGGGTCGGAAATGCACTCAGCGTGGAGACCTTCTCGCCGGCCAGCAGCGGCAACGTGCACATCTTTACCGGCGCTTCCCGGGCGGAGTTGGCGTGCAGGCTGGCCATGCCCGGCAACCCGGCGTTCAACGCCCGGGCCGGTCTTGGCCACGGACCCTGGGGCTGCCCACTGGCTCGAGGCCTTGGCTGGCGTGCTCGCATCCTCCGGACAGCACACCTGCACTAGCTGCCCGCGGGTCCCCACTGCACGTTCCGGCAGGCTTGCCGAGCCAGAGTAGCCGGAGGCCGTCTCGGTCGCCTCGGTACAGCACATCCTTGTCGACACGACAGCGAGCCGAGGACGGCCCGTGCTGCAGCAACAGCAGTCTGAGCTGCCGCGAGCCGGTCGACTGGTCGACCCCTGACGCGCGCGTGGCCCCATATGACCTACGTCCACGTTGTGCGTGGCGTTGGCCGCGAAGCCGAACCAGACGACTGCTGCGGACTGCTGTGGACGGCCCTGGACACCCAACTACCCCCTCTCCGCGAGCTTCTTGGCTGCCACATTGGCTGCCACTGTCATCTGAACTGACTGGTGGATCAGGAAGAAATGCCCTCTGACCTGCGACGATGCGGGAGCCGCCTTCGGGATTCGAACCCGAGACCTACGCGTTACGAGAAACCGGCAGTGCGCTCAACCAGGGGGTGTCGGGTTCCATGTCACGCTCAGCGGGTCCATAGCCGTCCACCGTCGTCGGTTCGCTTGGCTGCCATTTTGGCTGCCACTCGTCGTTGTCCTTGGCAGCGCGTCGATGTCGTCGTCCGCGTCCCGTGAGAGCTCGTCTGGAAGGTCGTCATGACCGGCCAGCCCAGCACGGTCGAGCCCGACATGCCAGCAGGGAGGCCACAGCCTGGCGAGGCGTCCGACATCGCGGAGCTGGTGCTGGAGGACCGGTTCTCGATGGTCCCCGAG
>NZ_JBPCKQ010000195.1:0-15070 GCF_051004135.1 Ornithinimicrobium sp. | reverse complement strand
CTCCTCACCGGGGGCGGGCTCCTCGTCGCCGGCCGAGCACGCCGACACCGCAAGCGGGCCGCCGCCATCTCCAACGCGCCAGCCGGTGCCGCGGCGGAACCACCAAGTTACGACGGTCCCAAGGTTGACCTTGCCCCAGGGGCAAGGTCGTACTGTTCGACACACAACACCCCCGAGCGTCAGGCCAACCACGGAAGGTCATGCTCAAGATGGATCCCACCCTGACCACGCGCCGCAACCTCGCGCGTGGAACCAGCTCCCGATCCGCCGGGCTGCTCGGCATCGCTGGCACCGCCGCATGCACGGTGGCGATGGTGCTGCCAGCGATCGGTCTCGTCGGCGCTGGTGCGGCGGGAGGCATGGCCGGCATGTCGGACGACACCGAAGCTACCCAGGGCGGCTTGATGGGTTTCCTTCTCGAGTCCGGGCCCACAATCCTTCTGATCTCGGTCGCACTGGTCACCCTTGGACTCGCCCTGCGCCGTCCATGGACTGCGGCGCCGTCCCTCGCCGCGGGGGCGGTGCTCTACTGGGGCATGTACGAACAACCCAGCTACCTGGTCATGTACCTCACCCTCGCACTCGGCTTCGCAGCGTGGGCTGCCTTGTACCGAGGGACTCGCAAGTGGGCAGGATGAGTGAGGCGATGTCACCTACGCCGGCGGATTGACCCGACCCGGCGCTAGAGTGGCCGGCTCCTACCTCCTCTGAGCCCGACGTCGCGAATGCAACCCTCCTTGACAATCGTCATCGACGAATGCCAGCGCATCGTCTGGACCGGCTCCCATCTGCTTGCGCCGCAGGCTCACAATCCGTGGGACCCGCCGGGGCGGAGAGGATCTCTCCGGGCCAGGGTCCGTTCGCGGAACGCTCACCGGGACACCGTTGGGACTCGATCCCGTCGGCTCCACGGGCGTCGGGTCGTGCTTAGCTCCCGCTGCCCCCGGATCCCGTAGAGCCCGCCCGGGAAAATGCCCGGTGAAGGCAGGCTAAACGGTACAGTCAGCCACATGGCTCGAATGCTGGTTGGGTACGCCCGCTGCTGTGACTGTCATCGGTAAGTGGCGCTGTTCTGTCAGCGATAAATGACGTGCGCCAATGGAGCAGAGACTCCACTCACACGGCGGGAATCGGCCACGTCATTCCGGCTCCCTTCTGTTGTCAAGTCCCCGGAATCGGCTCCTGGGAGTGTGCGCCGACGCTGGTCGCCGTCAAGGTCGTTCGTCCAGTGGGGCGCTCCACCTTGACGCCTCCGGCGCGTCGGCGCGTTGGCTGAGGAGCCGAGCCCGGACGGGGGTGCGCATGGGTCGTGATGGCCGGTAGCGTCTGGGGTGCGGGTAGGGGAAGTGGCTGATCCGAAGTGTCGATGTGCGGGGCAGCTTGTGGTGATGCAACCGTCGGCCAGCAGCGCGAAGTGCGGGTTGGCGCGAGCCAGGTGGCCGAGAAGGTGCCGTGCTCCCCACGGTCCCAGTCCGGGAGGATCGGCAGATGGGTGGGGACGGGCGGCCCGCCGCGAGGGTCCCCGCTGGCCAGGGTCGCCAAGGGATATCGCTCGATCACGGTGACCATCTGGGCGACCTGACGCGGGCGGAACGCGCGGGGGCACGTGCACGGGCTACTCCTGCACCCCACAGAAGCGCATCGCCGCCAGGGCCAAGCCCTGCGCCGCTGCGGTGAGCTCGCCGATGGGGACGAACTCGTCGATCGCGTGCGCCAAACGCACGTCGCCGGGGCCGTAGACGACCGACGGGATCCCTGCGGCCTGACTGAAGGTGGCCCCGTCGTGCCAGAAGTCGGCTCCGAAGACGCCGGTGGGTCGTCCGAGATCCTGGTTGGTCCTGCTCAGGATGTCGACGACAGGATGGTTCGGCGGACATTCGGCGGGGGGCACGTCGACGGACCACGAGACGGTCGGAGGGTGCGCGGCCAGCCAGGGGTCGGTGGCGGCGTGGCGCACCACCCAGTCGGTGAAGGCCGTCTCCACCCGCGACCCGTAGCCGTCGGCATCTGCCTGGCCGGGGAGATAGGCGAGATGACAGGCGATGTCGACGGAGGCGGCATACGAGACGGGCCATTGACCACCGGTGATGGTCGTCGCCACGACGCTGGCCGGTGGGAGCAGCGGGTGACGACCGCGGGGATCGTCGTGCCAGTGCTGGCGCAGGCGCGACACCGCCTCGAGGACCACAGCCGCCTTCTCCGCGGCGCTGACCGCACCACCCTGGCTCCAGTGCGGTTGGACGGCGGTCACGTGCCCGGACCGGCCCGGCACCCGGACCGTGGGCATGAGGCTGCCGCGGCACGCCACGCCGATGCCCAGGCCGGTGGGCTCGGCGACGATGGCTGCGTCAGCCTGCAACCCGTGGGCGACGGTGGCCACGCCACCGGCACTCGTCGACTCCTCATCGGTCACGGTGCTGACGATGAGGTCACCGCGAAGCCGCACGCCGCACCGGTGCAGCGTCTCGAGGGCGATGAGGATGGCCGCCACGCCACCCTTCATGTCCACCGCGCCTCGGCCGTAGACCCGCCCCTCGCGCACCGTGGCCCGGTAGGGGTCGACGCTCCACATCCCGCGCGGTTCGGCGGAGACCGCATCGATGTGACCGTTGAGCAGCAAGCGAGGCCCGCCTCCCGCACCCGGCACGGTGGCCAGCAGCTGCGGAAAGCCTGCCCAGCTCAGCCCCGCAGGGACCTGTCGGGAGGGCGGTACTTCCTGGGGCGTCGGCTCCCAGGTATCCACGGCAGCTCCAGCTGCTGCGGCACGCTGGCCCACGTAGTGCTGCAGCTTCGCCTCGTCGCGGGCCTGCCCCGCACCCACCCGGGCCGTCGTCTCGAAGCCGATGAGATCAACGGTCGTGCTCACCACCGCCTCCTGGTCGACGGCCTGCAGCACGCGCCGCTCCAGTGCGCTCAGTGTCATGGGACCTCCTGGCGCGAGCATGGCGAAGCAATTGACACAGAGCAACCCTGGTTGCCAATGTGGCATCGGGCGATGGAGGAGGTGTGGCCGTGGACGTGCGCAGCTGCAACCCGGTCACCGGCGAGGTGGTGTACTCCACCCGTGCCGTGACTCGCGGCGAGTTGGACTCGGCGCTGATGACCGCGGTCGACGCCTGGCCCGCGTGGGCTGCCACTCCGGTCGCGCAACGCGCTCAGATCCTGAATGCCTTCGCCGACCTGGTCGACGAGCATCGCGACCGGCTCGCCACCTCGATCACCGCCGAGGTCGGCAAGCGATCGAGCGACTCCGCAGCGGAGGTCGAGTGGACGGCACTTTCAGCACGGTGGTATGCCGAGCACCCACCGGAGGAGGAAGAGTTCGCCGGCGCCCTGATCTGCCGTGTCCCGCTGGGTGTCATCGCAGCCGTGACCCCCTGGAACGTGCCGCTGGTCACCCCCTCATGGAAGTGGCTGCCGGCCCTCATGGCCGGCAACGCCGTCGTGTGGAAGCCCTCCGAGCTGGCCACCGGTATCGCGGTCGAGGCGGCCAGCCTGTTCGAGCAGGCGGGCCTGCCGCCCGGCCTGCTGCAGGTCCTGCCGGGCGGCGCTGACGTCGCTCGATGGCTGTGCGCAGACCCACGGGTCGCCGGGGTGCACTTCACCGGCTCGACCCGCGCCGGTCGAGCACTCAACCAGCTCGTCGCACCCCGCTTCGCCCGGATAGCCCTGGAGATGGGTGGCGTCAATGCAGCGGTCGTCTTCGCCGACGCCGACCTCGAACGAGCCGCCGAGGCGATCATCGCCTCCGCCACCGCCCTGGCCGGGCAGAAATGCACAGCAGTCCGTCGCGTCCTGGTGCACCGCGAAGTCGCCACCGTGCTGACCGATGAGCTGCGGCGCCGGATGGAGAACCTGGTCGTGGGTGCTCCAGGTTGCGACGGCACGGACGTCGGCTCCATGGTCTCGGGGGCGGCTCGGCGCAGCGCTGAGGCCACACTGGACGCGGCCGTGAGTCGCGGGGCGAGCGTGCTCGCGAGGGCCAAGCGCAGCCAGGATGCGACGGCCGAGGCGTACTTCCCCCCCGTACTTCTCGGCGACCTGCCGCTCGGCGACCCGTTGACCACCGAAGAGGTCTTCGCCCCGATCCTGCTCCTAGAGGTCTTCGACGGGCAGGACGTGTGGTCACGAGCCAACATCGGCGGCTACGGCCTGTCCGGTGCCGTCTACACCACAGATCCGACGATGGTCGCTCAGGCCAGACAGCGGCTGTCGGTCGGCGTCCTGGCCGTCAACGGTCGCAGCGATGCAGTGGGGCTCGAACAACCCTTCGGTGGCCGAGGCCTGTCGGGTAACGGCCGGCCCGAAGGCGGATCCTACGCGTACTCGGCGGTGACCGACACCGTCGTCGTCTATGACCACGGCATGCTCCGACACGAGAAGTAGGACAACCCATGACGAAGGAGCGCTCGCTTGTACCTCAACCCCACGGAGAGTGACCGGCTCACCACCTACCTCGCTGCCTCGCTGGCGCGGGAGGCCACGCGTCGCGGCCTGCTGCTGAGCCTGCCTGAGGCTGTGGCCGTCATCGCCGACACGGTCCACTGGGCTGCCCGCTCCGGCGCGAGCTACGAAGAATGCACTCAGGCGGGAGCTTGTGCCCTGACCCAGGACCAGGTCCTGCCAGGGGTCGCGGCGCTGCTCGAGGAGGTGCGGGTGGAACCACTCTTCGACGAGGGGACGCGGCTGGTCGTCATCCGCTGGCCGCTGGGCCGGCCGAGCACCGGGCCCGGCGAGCTTAGCTTTGGCGATCAGCCCCTCCCCTCACGCGAGGCTGCGCGACGCCGGATGACGGTGGTGAACACCTCACCGAGGGTGGTGCGAGTCTCCTCCCATTATCCCTTCCACCTGGTCAATCGCAAGCTGTCCTTCGATCGTCCCGCGACTCGAGGTTGGCGTCTGGACCTGGCAGCCGGTGCGTTCGTGCGGTGGGCGCCGGGTCAGTCCCGGACCGTCGACCTGGTGCCCGCCGACCGGATCGAGAAGGGGATCTCGTGATGGAACGGTCGGCATACGCCGCGCAGTACGGGCCGACCACCGGTGACCAGGTGCGCCTGGCCGACACTGACCTTCGCATCACCGTCGGCGCCGACCACGTCGGCTACGGTGACGAGCCGCTGTTCGGCTTCGGCAAGACGCTACGCAGCCGGGTGTTCCAGAACGACCTGGCTCCTCGGGACAGCGAGCTGGACTTCGCGGTGATCGGTGTCGTGCTCATCGACCCGCTGGCAGGAGTGCTCAAGACCAACCTGGGCATCAAGGACGGCCGAGTAGTGGGCATCGGCCCGATCAACGGCCCCGCAGCTCACGGTCAGGACCTCGTGGTCGGCCCGAACACCTACCCCATCCCCGCCTACGGACTCATCGCCACACCGGGCGGCGTCGACAGCCACGTGCACCTGCCAACTCCCCGGCTCGTTCCATCGGCCCTGTCCGCCGGAGTCACCACCTTGATCACCGCCGGCTTCGAGGAGCCGCCCTACGGCATGCACCGCATGCTGATGGCCTTCGAGGACCTGCCGGTCAACATCGGCCTACAGGCCTGCGCCAGGACGTCTCGCCCCGAGACCAGCGAGGCCGTCATCACCGCCGGCGCCATCGGCCTGAAGGTTCACGAGGACTTCGGTGCCTACCCCGAGCTGATCGACGCAGCGTTGCGATCGGCCGACGCTCACGACATCGCCGTCTGCCTGCACACCGACGGGCTCAATGAGTCAGCCGAGATCGACGACACGCTCGCTGCCATCGCCGGGCGGACCACCCACGCGTATCACGTCGAAGGATCCGCCGGTGGTCATCTGCCCGACAACATGCTGCTGGTGACCGACCCGGCCGTGATCTGCTCGTCCACGACGCCGAGCATCCCCTACGGCCGCTACACCGCGGCCGAGCACGTCGACATGATCCTGGCCGTCCACGGCGGCAACCCCGATCTGGCCCACGACATGCTCGCGGTCCGGGAGCGGGTGCACGAGCGGACGATGGCGGCCGAGGGCCCCTTGCACGACTTCGGGGCCATCAGCATCACCAACAGCGACTCCCAGGGCGTGGGGCGGATGGCCGAGACCATCCGGCGCACCTGGCAGCTGGCCGACGCGATGAAGCGCTGGCGAGCGAGTGCGGGAGCGGACTGGGCGGATGCCGGCTATCCACTGGCCAACCCGCCCGACGACAACCCCCGTATCCTGCAGTACCTGGCGAAGTACACGATCGAGCCGGCCATCGTCCACGGCATCAGCGACGAGGTCGGGTCGCTGATGCCCGGTCGGCTGGCAGACATCGTGCTCTGGCGACCGGGGCTGTTCGGCGTCAAACCGGAGCTGGTGCTGAAGAACGGCTTCGAGGCATGGGGTCCGCTGGGGGACGGAAACGGCTCGATCGAACGCGTGCAACCGGTGACCTACGGCGCTCACTGGGGTGCCACGGGGGCAGCCGGTGCCGCCCTGGGCACGACGTTCGTCTCGCAGGCTTGCCTGGACGCCGGCATCGGCGGGCTTCCGCGCACCCGGCGCCGGCTCTCACCCGTCCACGGCACCCGGGGGCTGACCCGTGCCAACCTGGTCGCCAACCGCTCCAGCCCGCCGATCCAGATCGACCCCACCACCGGGCAGGTGTGGCTGTCCGGGCGAACGCTGGCCAGCCCGCCGGTCGAGCACGTGCCCATGAACCGCACCTATCTGCTGAGCTGAGGCAATCACATGACCAGCACCACCGAAGTGCACGACACCCTGCGCGAGAGCCTGCTGGTCGACGGTTACGACTTCGTCCTGGACCTGGAGCGCAGCCAGGGGTCCCGGCTGCTCGACGCCCGGGACGGCACGCCCTACCTGGACATGTTCTCCTTCTACGGTTCCAACGCCCTCGGGATGAACCATCCGGCCCTGGTCGAGGACGCCGCATTCCGCCACCGGCTGGCCGTCGTCGCGCTGCACAAGCCGACCAGCTCCGGGGTCTACACCACCGACTACGCCGACTTCGTCGCCACCTTCAGGCGCGTGGTCGGCGACCCCCGCCTACCCCACCTGTTCTTCATCGAGGGTGGGGCCTTGGCCGTGGAGAACGCGCTGAAGGTGGCCTTCGACTGGAAGTCGCGGCGCAACGAGGCCGCCGGCCGCTCTGCTGAGCTCGGCAGCCAGGTCATGCACCTGAGCAAGGCATTCCACGGCCGCACCGGATACACCATGTCGCTGACCAACAGCGCTCCCATCAAGGTGGCCCGCTTCCCGCGGTTCGACTGGCCACGCATCCCGGTGCCCGCACTCGCCTTCCCCTACGAGCACGAGCTCGCTGCGGTCGAGACAGCAGAAGCCGAGGCGCTGCGACTGGCCCGGCACGCCTTCGAGAGCAACGCGCACGACGTTGCCGCCTTCATCGCCGAACCCGTCCAGGCCGAAGGCGGAGACAACCACATGCGCCCCGAATTCCTCCAAGCCATGCAGGCGCTGTGCCACGAGCACGACGCCTTGTTCATCCTCGATGAGGTACAGACCGGGTGCGGGTTGACCGGTACCCCTTGGGCCTACCTGCAGCTCGACCTGCAACCGGACATCGTCGCGTTCGGCAAGAAGTTCCACGTCTGCGGAATCATGGCCGGGGAGCGAGTGGACGAGGTGGCCGACAACGCCTTCCACGTGTCCTCCCGCCTGGCCTCCACCTGGGGCGGCAACCTCACCGACATGGTGCGCGCCCGGCGGATGCTGGAGGTGATCGAGGCCGACCGGCTGTTCGAGCGGATCGCACCGCTCGGCGAGGCGTTGCTGAACCGGCTCCTGGCTCTGCAGAGGCAACACCCTGCACGTGTGGCGAACGCTCGGGGCCGCGGACTGATGTGTGCCTTCGACCTTCCAGACCCTGATACGCGCGACACCGTCGTGGACCGAATGTACCGCGACGAGCACGTCATCATCCTCTCCTGCGGCGAGCGCAGCATCCGCTTCCGCCCCGTTCTCACGGTCACCGAGTCCGAGCTCATGAGCGCCTGTGACGCGCTGGACCGGGTCCTCCATCGGCTCTGAACATGCCGACCACGCGATCGGTACCGCGGCAAACCGGTTGACCCGGACCAGATGGCATTGCTGGTCCGACCCTTCCAGTCGCCTGGATCAGGGCTTGGCTACCCAGCTGCCCCCGGCCATGACGCCCACCGGGAGGTGGTCGGCGCCCAGGAGCACGAGATCCGCCTGGCGCCCAGGGCTCAGCCCGCCGACCCGCTCCAGGCCGATGGCGGCTGAAGGGGTGGAGGCGGCACCGTGCATCTAGGAACCTCTCTACACGCACACCTCTGGTTTCTGTGCTTCTGGGGTACACCCGCCCCCCAGACTGTTACGAAATGCTCGACCACCCTGGGTAACGTGCATCTGGGGTCCAGACCCACCTCTTCCGGGCACCGGTTTGGAAGGTCTTGGCGGCCGCGCCTGCGGGTTGCTCACTGACCATCCTTATCGAGCATGTGAAATGGCACGGCTCCCGTGCGCAAATTGCCGTCCGAAACTGCTGCTCTCGTCGAGTTGCGGACGCGCACCTGAGGGAGCCCCAAGCCGTGTTCCGTTGGCGTCTCAGCGGAGACTAGACTCTCACGGCCGGCATGCGCGGCAGGGCAACGGAGTCACCGAGGTGACTATTCGTCTCATTTGGGGATCCGTTACCGGGACACGGAGGCCCGCCTCCCTCCGGTGCCGGACGCACTGACATGCCGAATTGAGGACGGTCGCCTGCGGCAGCATGCCCTACGAAGACTCGCATCAGCATGCGGACGTATCTCGGCGCACTGGGACAGCTGGAGAACTCCCATCCAAACCGACAGGTCACACCCGTTACAGCCGCCACGCCGGTCACAGACCCGCGAACCTGCTGGTCACCGGCCTACACACCGACCTTTCCGGGGCCCTGCCCACGCCCCTGACGGCTCGGTGCAGGCCGCCCGGTTCGCCGACCGGGCGTGGGGGGTCCAGCCGCACCCGGAGGCCGGGGCCGCGATCTTCCGTGGCTGGACCACCGGGGCCCGTCAGGCCCGCAGCCTCGGGAGGACGGCATCGACGTCGTCGCCGTGGCCGAGGAGGTCGAGCGGAGGGCAGCGGAGATGGCGGCGGGTGCGTGGGCGGGGTTCGGCCGGAGGTTCGGCGAGATCGTGACGGGGACGAGCGACCGTCCCGGCGACCGGGCCGGCGTCAGCGGCCGACGGCGGTGACCCCCGGGGCGGATACCTGAACTGCGCCGACGTCGCCGGCGAACGCGGTGCACTCGCCCTCGACCCACACCCGGACCTCGTCCCCGGGGGCCACTGCGGTCGCCGGGTCGTCGATCACCCGGACCATCGCCTGCTGCCCGCGCTCCAGATCCACGGTGATCAGGGCGTCGTGGCCGTGGAAGGCGACCTGGCCCACCCGCCCCGGCACGGCATACCCCGGCGCCACCGGTCCCGGACCGACCCCGTCGGCTCGGGCGATCCGGACCTGCTCGGGCCGGACCAGGGCCAGCGCCGAGCCGTCCAGGTGGGCAGCGGCTGGTCGCAGGCCCAGCGCCCCCAGCGTGCTGTCGCGGCGGAGGATGCCGGCCGGTCCGGTCACCGGCAGCAGCATCGCCTCCCCCACGAACGTCGCCACCCACGGGTCGGCGGGGCGGCGGTAGACCTCGGCGGGCGTGCCGTGCTGCCGGATCGCACCCTCGCGCATCACCGCGACCCGGTCGGCCATCGACAGCGCCTCGCCTTGGTCGTGGGTGACGAGCAGGACGGTCGCGCCGTCGGCGGACAGGGCCCGGCGGACGTCGGCCCGCAGCTCGGTGCGCAGCGCGGCGTCTAGGGCGCTGAACGGCTCGTCGAGCAGGATCAGCGGCGGGTGCGGGGCCAGCGCCCGGGCCACCGCGACCCGCTGCTGCTGGCCGCCGGAGAGCTCGTGCGGCATCCTCCGGTCGAGCCCGTCGAGGCCGACCAGCTCGAGGCACTCCCCGACCCGGGCCGCCTGGTCCCGTCCCCGTCCCCGGCGCAGGCCGTAGCCGACGTTGTCGGCCACCGACAGGTGCGGGAAGAGGGCGCCGTCCTGGGGGACCACCGTGACCTGGCGCCGGTGCGGGGGCAGGTGCACACCGGGCAGCGTCACCACCTTGCCGCCCAGCGAGATCCGGCCGCCGTCGATCCGCTCGAACCCGGCGACGCAGCGCAGCAGGGTGGTCTTGCCGCACCCCGATGGGCCGAGGACCGCGACCAGCTCGCCGGTGTCCAGGGACAGGTCGACGTCGGCCAGGGCGGTGACGTCCTCGAAGCTCTTGCGGACCCCCGCGATCTCGACGGCGGTCATGGCGCTCCTCTCAGCCCGGTGCCGCTCAGGACCCCAGTGTCCCCCGCGCCGGTGTCGTCCCGGTCGGGGGCCCCGGTCCGGGCCCGCGGCCCGGTCCCGGCAAGCACCCCGGTGCGCCGGGCCAGCAGGTAGGTCGGCACCGCCGCCAGCAGCACCAGCAGGAAGGCGTACGGAGCGGCCTCGGCGTACTGCCGGACACCGGTCGCCTGCCACAGCTCGGTGGCCAGGGTCTCCAGCCCGGTGGGGCGCAGCAGCAGGGTCGCCGGGAGCTCCTTCATACAGGTCAGGAAGACCAGGGCCGCACCCGCGCCCACCCCCGGCAGGGTCAGCGGCAGGGTGATCGTGCCGAACACCTGCAGCCGGGTCCGGCCGAGGGACTGGGCCACCTCCTCCAGGCCCGGCGGCGCCTGCCCGGCCGCACCGGCGACCGCGGCCACCCCGAGCGGCAGGAACAGCGTGGCGTAGGCCAGGGCCAGCAGCCAGGTGGTCTGGTAGAACGGCAACGCGACCGTCACCCCGAAGAAGACCAGGGACAGCCCGACCACGATGCCGGGCAGGGAGTGCGCGAGGTATGCCGCCCGCTCCAGGGCCGCGCCCAGTCGGCCGGGGTGGCGGGCCACCAGGATCCCGACGGGCAGGGCGAGAGCCATGGTCAGCACCGTGCCGGCCAGCGACACCGACACCGACCCGGCGGCCGCGGCCAGCACCGCGGGGACGGACTCGGGCCGGGAGACCCCCTCGCCGACCCAGCCCAGCATGGACACCGCGGGCACCCCCAGCGTCGCGAGGGCCACGGCCAGCAGGGCGGCGAAGCCGGCCCAGCGCCATACCCCCAGGTGGGCGAGCTGCACCGGGCGCGAGGTACCCCGGCTGGAGTAGCGGGCCCCGGCCCGGCGGCTGCGGCCCTCGCCGAACAGGATGAGCGCGGTGAGCACCAGCAGGACCGTCGACAGGGTCAGTGCCCCGATCCGGTCGAAGCCGGCGGTGAAGGCGGTGAAGATCGCCCGGGTGAAGGTGTCCACCCGCAGGATGGAGACGGCACCGAAGTCGGCCAGGACGTAGAGCACCGCGAGCAGGGTGCCCCCGGCGACGGCCGGGCGGACCTGCGGCAGGGTGATGGTGAGCAGCGTGGACCACGGTCCCCGGCCCAGCGACCGGGCCATTTCTTCCTGACCCTGGTCGGCGCCGGTCAGGGCCGCGGCGACGGGCAGGTAGACGTAGGGGTAGGTGTAGAGCGTGAGCACGATCGCGGCCGCGGTGAACCCCTCGAACCGGGCCGTGGAGGACCAGAGGTCGGCCACCGAGACCCAGGTGAAGGCGGCGACGTAGCTGGGCACGGCCAGCGGCAAGGCGGCCACGACCGCGAACACGCGGCGCCCGGGGACATCGGTGCGGGTCACCAGGAAGGCACTGCCCACCCCGAGGAGCAGGGCACCGACCGCGACCACGACCCCCAGCCGGATGCTGGTCAGGGTCAGCCCCGCCACCCGCGCCGTGGTGACCCGGTCCCACCAGGGGCCTAGGCCGGCCTCGCCGGTGCGCACCAACAGGTAGGCCAGCGGGATGAGCGCGACCGCGGTGGCCACGAGGGCCACGGCGGTCAGCGCCGGGTGGGGGGGCCGGGAGGTCAGGACAGACCCGCCTCGCTGATCATCTGGACCGTGGTCTGCAGGTCCTCCAGGTCGTTGAGGTCGATGTCGGGCACCTCGAGCTCGGCCAGCGCGGGCAGTCCCTCCTCTGCCTGCACCTCCTCGATCAACGGGTACTCGTGGGTCTGCGTGCGGAAGTACTCCTGACCCTCCGTGCTCAGCAGGTAGTCCACGAGGACCTGGGCGTCGCCGTCCTCCTGCTCACCGACCAGGCCCACCCCCGCGATGTTGACCAGACCCCCGACGTCGCCGCCGGGGAAGAAGTGCAGTGCGGAGTCCAGCTCCTCGGGATCCACCCCCTGCTCCTGGGCCAGCTCGAAGAGGTAGTAGTGGTTGATCAGACCCACGTCGATGACGCCGTCGGTGACGTCGGCGAGGATGTCGCCGTTGCTCTCGCGGACCTGCGGGTCGTTGGCGGCCAGGTCGGCCAGCCACTGCTCGGCCACGTCGTCGCCCTCGATGACCCGCATGGCGGTGACGAAGGACTGGAAGGAGGCGTTGGTCGGCGCGACCCCGACCCGGCCGGACCACTGCGGATCGACCAGCTCGAACACCGACTCCGGCAGCTCCTCGACCTGGACGGCGTCCTGGTTGTAGACCAGGACGCGGGCGCGCCCGGTGACCCCGACCCAGGTGCCCTCGGCCGACCGGTAGGTCTCCGGGACCAGCTCCAGGGTCTCCGGCGGCAGGTCGGCGAGCATGCCCTCGGCCGCGACCTCGCCCAGGGCGCCAGCGTCCTGGGCGAGGAAGACGTCGGCCGGGGAGGCCTCACCCTCCTCCAGCAGCTGCGCGGCCATCTCCGAGGTCCCGGCGTAGCGCACCTCGACCTCGATGCCGGTGTCCTCGGTGAACATGTCCAGGACCGGCTGCACCAACTCCTCGTTGCGTCCGCTGTAGAGGGTCAGCGTGCCGTCACCCTCGGCCGCCGCACCGTCGTCGACGGAGGAGCCGGCGTCGTTGGCCGGGTCGGCGTCGGCGGCGTCGGCCGGTTCCTCCTCTGAACCGCAGGCGGTCAGGCCGAGGGTGAGGGCAGCGGTGGTGGCGACGGCGAGCGCGCGGGCGAGGCGGCCTGGGTTTGCGGTCACTGGGTCTTCTCCAAGTGTCGTGGTTCCTGGTAAGGATGACCTAACCTCAGCACACGGACAGGCCCCTGGCAATTCCCCCACGCCAATGTGTCCTTAATCACCTCAGTGCCCCAACACTAGGGCTGCTGGTGGCCTGTACTGGCGCAGGCCTGCACATGGTGCCATTATGGCACCATGAAGCGGATGAACCTGCGCGATGTGCCCGAGGACGTCTATGACGCCCTGGTCGCGGCGGCCGAGGACAACCGGCAGTCGCTGAGTTCCTTCGTCGTCGATCGACTCGTGGAGGTTGCGCGGGCGGTGCGTGTTGCTGAGTACGTGTCCACCTACCCGGTGCCTCGCGAGACGGGAGTGACGGCCGAGGACGCGGTGGCGGCGGTGCGTGAGGTCCGCGAGGCGTCGTGAGCTTGGCGGTCATCGATGCCTCGGTTCTTGCCGTCTTCTACGCCGCTGACGACTCTCGCCACACGCTCGTGGCCGAGCGCTTGAAAGCGGGGGACGGGCTGTTCGCGCCAGCGCATCTGGATGCGGAGATCGTGTCCGCGTTGCGTGGCATGGCACGGACCAATCCACGCTTGGACCGGGCCGTTCCCGGCGCCCTCGCGCACTTGGCGGACTTTCCGATCCGACGGATGCCATTGGCTCCGTTGCTGGTGCGCATGTGGGAACTGCGCCACAACATCACCGCCTACGACGCGGCGTATGTCGCCTTGGCCGAACGTCTGGACGCCGTGCTGGTCACGTGTGATACCAGGCTCGTCACGGCGAACGGACCCCACTGCACCTTCGACCCGATCACCTGAACCCCGACAGCGATCGCCATAGGGGATCCCCGACCGGGAACAACTCGCTGACCTGCGGCAGCCGGTCAGCCGCGCCTCGTGAAGTTTGGTGAGCGTTGATCATGTAGCCGGTATTGAGGTATAGGCGGTGGGCTGACTGTCGGTCGGCACCGACGCCGGAGTCGAGATGCAAGAGCCGGACGCGGCATCCCAGACGGGCCCGCCCGTAGATACGCGGATGGCCTTCGGCGCGAGATGCTCGCGGCTCGGCAGACCCAGATCCACGAGTAGGCGGGTGAATGCGCCGTTGCTCGATTGAGGGGCCCGGATGTGGCCGTTTTCGGGTGGTGGGCGCGATGGTAGCCGACTGTCGCGTCGGGTGGGCGGGGTTCCACCCCGGGGTCCTTTCGGCTGGTAGGGACGGCGGTGTCCCGGTTTAGCCGGGGCGGGGCAGTTGTTGTAGCTGGGGCAGGACGGTGGCCAGGAGCTGTTCGCCCGGTGGTAGCCGCAGGTAGGTGATGCCGCCGCTGCGAGTCAGCCGGGCCGGGACGCAGATCAGTTCGCGGCGCAGCCGGGTCAGGGTGCGTCTGCCGCGGCCGTTGGCGTAGTCGATGCCGGTGATCTCTTGCAGCCAGGAGGAGATCGCGCAGGCCAGCAGCGCGGCCCACATCCACACGGTGTTGACTCGGTGATCGGCGCTGGGCAGGTGGCGCAGGGCAGCGCCGAGTCTGGCGTCCTTGTTCAGCGCTTCGAGGTCGGTGCGGTGCCGGTACCACCACTTGAGTTCGGCGAGCTGCTCGGCGGTGTTCACGTCCAGGTTGGTCAGGATGAAGGAGTACCCGTACACGTGCTCCAGGCGCCCGTCCAGGGCCAGGGTGAGCTGGTCGCTGGGAATGGTGCGCCGCTTACGGGCTCGCCCGGTGGGGCTCCGTTCGACCGGGATGGCGGTGCGTCGGGCGATGCACTTGACTCCCTGGGTGGGCCAGTCCTTGGGCCGGTAGTCGATCACGGCGACCTCGGTGTCGGCCATCCCGATCGCCGGCACCCACGCATCCTGAGGCACCCCCTTGGCCAGCGCGGATGACCGCGGTGTTGCGTTTGACCCCGATCGCGAACTCCATCTCGGCCTCCAGGCAGGCATGGGCCAGCTCACCGGCGAAGTACCCCGCGTCCCAGCGGGCCCGGACCTGCTCGACGCCGGCGGGCAGGCCAGCCAGGCACCGCTGGAGCAGGTCCACACAGGTAGCCCGCGGGTCATC
>NZ_JBPCKQ010000194.1:0-9998 GCF_051004135.1 Ornithinimicrobium sp. | reverse complement strand
GTCGCGCGTCCCGTCCGCTGGGTTTGGTTGGCGGGGAAGGCTCCCCCTTGCCGCCGCCCCCGCCCCCGACCTCGCGGTGCTGGCACCCAAGGACACCTTCACCGTCGACGTCGACCGGCTGCACCACAAGAACCCGATCACCCCCTACTCCGGCCAACAGCTGCACGGCGTCGTCCGACGCACGCTGCTGCGCGGGCGCCCCGTCGGCGACAGCCCGAGCGGCGAGCTCCTCCGCCGAGGAGACGCCTGAGCCACCCAGTGCACCCCGGCCAGCGCCTGGGTCCACAACCCGAGCACCGATGAAGGACACCATGACCCAGCTGAGCACGGGCGAGACCGCCCCCGACTTCACCCTGCCCACTCCTGACGGCGGCGAGGTCTCCCTCGGCCCCCTGCGCCAGCAGGCTGACCGCGGGGTGATCGTCTACTTCTACCCCAAGGCAGCCACCCCCGGCTGCACCACGCAGGCCTGCGACTTCCGCGACAACCTGGCCTCGTTGGGGGCTCTGGGCTACTCCGTGGTGGGCATCTCCGCGGACCCCGTGGAGGACCTGCGGGCGTTCGCCGCCGAGCAGAGGCTGAGCTTCCCGCTGGGCAGCGACACCGAGCACGCCGTCGCCGAAGCCTACGGAACCTGGGGACCCAAGACGCTCAACGGTCAGCAGATGGTCGGGGTGCACCGCTCGACCTTCGTCATCGACACGGACGGGACGATCGTGCTCGCCGAGTACGACGTCGACGCCAAGGGTCACGTCGCCGCCCTGCGGGCACAGCTGGCCGGCTAGCACCACGGATCAACGTCATACGGAACGTGCGTCCCGGCGCACGTTCCGTATGACGCTGACCTGTTCGGCTGCCGGGTGTTGGGACGTTGTGCCCTGGTGTGCCCCTTCCCCGGAGTGTCAGAGTGGGGATACCGACCCCTCCCTGCCCCCGAGGAGATCTCCATGTCCGCGTCCACCCGGCCGACCTCGACTGATCACCCGCCGACCCCGCATACGTCGTGGCGAGTCCGAGCCGACGCGACGAACGGACCGTTGGACGACGCCACCCTGGAGCGCATCGACCAGTGGTGGCGGGCGGCCAACTACCTGTCGGGGGCCAGATCTACCTGCGCGACAACCCGCTGCTTCGGGAGCCGCTGGCCACGGAGCACGTCAAGGCGCGGCTGCTCGGCCACTGGGGCACCACTCCGGGGCTGACCTTCCTCTACGCCCACCTCAACCGCGCGATCACCGAGCGTGAGCTGTCAGCGATGTATGTCACTGGTCCCGGGCACGGCGGACCCGGGCTGGTGGCGAGCACCTACCTGGAGGGTGCCGCCGATGCCCGCGGAGCCTTGATGCATCAGGATGCGGGCGTGCGGGAGGGCGAACCGAGCGCCGGGGCTGCCCATGGTGAGCAGGAACTGGCCGGCACTGCAGGCCAGCCCCATCGCCACGTCGACACCGCGTTGGGGATGAGCTGCATCGTGTCGCTGATGGCGAGCATGGAGGGCGCCGAGCCTCCGGGGAAGTTGATCCACAAACTGATCTCGGTGCGGGGATCCCGGGCAGACAGGAGGTGCAGCTGGGCGCACAGCTCGCTGCCCGTCGATTCCTCGAGCGGTCCGTCGAGCAGCAGGATGCGCTGGGACCGCAGTTGTTCGAGGGTCTGCCGGCGCAGTGGCGCAGCAACGGATGTGTGGTCGTCGTTCGTGCCCATGGACCCACGCTGCACCCGGGCGGCGCTGATCGCGGCAGCGGTGCTGCTGTGAGCAGAGCCTCACCCCTCCCGCGCGGATCGGCATACGCCACGCCCGTAGTCTGTGTGATACACCTCACAGCATTGCTCTTTTGAACATCCGCTTCCGGGCCGGGACCGAATGACCTTCGATGCAACCGCCGCATCGGCGCGGCCAAGCCGTGCAGCAACCAATCTCGAAGGAGATCTCATGCGCACCACCAAGAAGCACCTCGCCCCCCTCGCCATTGCGGCGATCGTGGGCCTTCCCTTCGCCGCAGCCGCTCCGGCCTCGGCCCAGGACGAGGGCACCGAGCTGTCCGCCGACCTCAGCCAGCTCAACGACTCCGGTGTCTCTGGCACCGCGTGGGGCATGCTCGAGGGCAACATGCTCGAGATCAAGGTCGAGGCCGATGGCCTGCTGGCCGACAGCCCGCACGCCCAGCACATCCACATCGGTGGCGAGAACACCTGCCCCGACCCCAACATGGAGGGCACCGGCTTCGAGGGCGCCATCCGCGTCACCGACGCAGCCGGCTCCTACGGCGGTGTCATGGTGTCGCTGACCAACGAGCCCGGTGAGACCACCCCGGAGGCTGCGCTCGACGTGGCCAACTTCCCGACCGGCCCGACCGTGGACTACGAGCGGACCATCGAGCTGCCCGAGGACGTCGCCGCCAGCATCAAGGCCGGTGACGGTGTCGTCGTGCTGCACGGTGTGGACCACGACGGCAGTGGTGCCTACGACGGTGACATCGAGTCCGACCTGGACCCGAGCCTGCCGTCCGAGGCCACCGACCCCGCCGCTTGTGGCGCGTTCGACGTGGCTCAGATGAGCATGCCGGAGGAGGGTGTCGCCACCGGTGGCGGCTCCACCCAGGGCACCGAGAACGCAGGTGTCCTCGCGCTGGGTGCCGTGGCCCTGGGCGCCGGCGCGTTCGGTGTCGCCGCGAACCGTCGTCGCAACACGAACGCCGGCCGCTGATCGCATGACCGTCAGCACCGATGGAGGCCGCGGGCGCACGTTCGTGCTCGCGGCCTCCGTCGCGCTCCTCCTCCTCGGCGCCGTCGCGCTGGTCTGGGTTTTAAGCACTCAGCAGGGGTCCCCCCCGGCTCCCGGCGCGTCGGAGGGTCTCTCGCAGACTCAGGAGAGCGCGACCTCAGCCCCCGACCAAGCCGCACAGACGGCACCACCTGACACCGCATCATCCACGCAGGCGGCACCCGATGCGGGTGCCGCGACGACGCAGCCCGACAAGCCGGAGGCCGCAGCGCCAAAAGAGCCGCAGATTGATGCGCTACCCCAGTCCGCTCCGGTGTCCATCGACATACCGAGCATCGACGTCACCTCCCAGCTGCACCCGCTGGGTCTGAACGACGACGGCACCTTGCAGGTGCCGACCGGGGAGCTGTACGACCAGGCTGCTTGGTACGACGGATCGCCCACCCCTGGTGAGCTGGGGCCCTCGGTCATCGAGGGCCACGTCACCAGCCAGGGCTCGACGCCCTCGATCTTCTTCGACCTGGGTGAGCTGGGCCGCGGAGACACCGTCGACGTGACGCGCGAGGACGGCTCCGTGGCCACCTTCAAGGTCTACGCCACGGACTCCTTCCCCAAGGACGACTTCCCCAAGGTCGCGGTCTACGGCAACACCGAGGTGCCCGAGCTGCGGCTGATCACCTGCGGTGGTGACTACGACGCCGACGCGCGTGCCCACGTCGATAACATCGTGGTGTTCGCCAAGCTCGTGCCGCAGGCCTGAGAGCCCGCTCAGTCCGCGCCGCCGAAGGCGGTGGGCGCCAGCACCTGGTGGCAGCGCTCGATGACCTCGAGCTGCTCGCGGGCACGACGCTCCAGGTCCGCCAGCTCTTGTCGGTTCAGCCTCGGCTCGTCCGAAACGGTCTGCAGGCTCTGCCAGAGGCTGAGCTTGCCTACCACCCCAGCGCGCATCGCCTCGAGCTCCACCAAGGGGGACAGGGGGGAGCGCGAGGTCAGCGCTCCGTTGAGCTTCAGGCGTCCGGCCGCCTCCCCGAGACGCCCCAGTGCCTGCCGGTGTCGTCGGGGGCTGAGCTCCAGCTCCTCCATGAGGGTGAGCAGCCGCTGCCGGTCGTGGTGGATCTGGGTGGCTAGGTCGACCAGGTCACCGTGCACCGGCAGGTCGGTGTAGCTGCGCGCCATCCGGTCCAGCCGGCGTACCGCTCCGGTGGCGCCCGCCAGATGATCACCCAGGTAGATCTGCATCAGTCCACGGTCCATCCGGCCACGATAGGGCCCTTCGGTGGCGACCGCAGGTCGGCGGGCCCAGCAGTGGGATGACCCGATTCGGCTACACCCTGACGGACCAATCCGTATGCCGCAGCGCGGCGCAGGGTCAGCCGACGGCTGCTGCGACGGCGGCTAAGAGGGCTATGACGGCGCCGAGCGCGCGCACCCGGTCGGCGATCAGGAGCCGGTGCACCAGATCGGGCCGACGCCCGCGAGCAAGCGCCCCGTGCGTGGGTGCCGCGACCAGGGCGTCGTCACACCGGCCAGCGCCGCACCGGCGCCGACCGTCCACACCCAGGCCGACGAGGGCACCGCGAGCACTGCCCACAGGCAAGCGCCGGCCAGGCTCAGATAGGTCACCGCCACCACGGGCACGATCGATCGACTATGGGCATCGTGGGCGGTGCTCCACCGGTCGGTGTCGACCCGCGCCAGCGCCGGATAGACCACCGTCGTCACGGTGAGCTGGAAGCCCGCGTGCACCGCCGTGGCCACGACCAGCGCGAGGAGCGCGAGCCCGGCGGAGTCCATGTCGGTCATGGTAGGCGCCCGCTGCGCTCAGCCGGATCGGCCCGATCGCTCGTTGTTGCGCCGGGCCGCACGCGAGCCGAGGACGGTGAGCGCGCGGACCGCGCGCGAGTCGAGCACCCGTTGTGCCTGGTGACCGACGAGGGTGGGTGTGCGGGGCGGATCGGGTGCTGCGGGCAGCAACCGCCCCACCAGCCCGAGCATGGCCACGGTGCTGCTCGGCGCCAGACCGTGCACCCGCATACCGACCTTGGCCAGCGGGGTCAGCACGACGTGCCGACGCCCGCCCAGCACCCCGTCGACGATCTTGGCGGCAGCCCGCTCGGCATTCATCGACAGCAGGGGCAACGAAGCCGACGGCGCGAACCAGGCATACTCCGCGCCGTGGTCGCCGGTGAACATGGCCCGCTCGTGCGAGCCGGTGCGCATCAGGCCCGGGATCACCGTGGTCGCGGTGACCCCGGACCCGGCGAGCTCGGCCGACAGGCCCTCGGAGAAGCCGACGGCCCCGAACTTCGCGGTGGCGTAGGGCAGCAGGTGCGGCGGTGCCAGGGTGCCGCCGATCGACGCGATGGTGCCGATCCGGCCCCGCCCGCGCTGCCGCATACCGGGAAGCACCTCCCAGGCCAGCTGCACCGGTCCGCGCAGCATCGTCCCGATCGCCTCGTCGAAGTGCTCCAGGGTCATCGACTCGGCCGGACCGACCCGGATGACCCCGGCCACGCTGATGAGCACCTCGATCGGCCCGAGCTCACGCTCGACCCGGGAGACCAGCTCGGCCACCTCGTCGCGGGAGGCCACGTCGCAGGCGTGACCCGTGACCGGCGCAGGTGGACCGTGTCCGGCGAGCAGCTCCACGGCAGCGTCCAGCTCGGTCCGGTCTCGCGCGCAGATGGCCACGGCATACTCGCGGTCCAGCAGCTTCCGCGCGATGAGCAGGCCGAGGCCGCGGGAAGCCCCGGCGACCAGGGCGACGGGTCGGTCCATGTCCCCGACGGTACGGCGTGCGCGCCTCCTCCGCTCGCGGACCAGGGCGGGTGCGCCTAGCGTCGACGCGCATGAAGGCACTCACCTGGCAAGGCATGCAGGACGTCGCGGTCACCTCGGTCCCCGACCCCGTCCTGCAGGATCCCACCGACGCGATCATCCGCGTCACCTCCACCGCAATCTGTGGCTCGGACCTGCACCTCTACGGCGTGCTGGCACCGTATCTGTCCCCGGGCGACGTGCTCGGCCACGAGTTCATGGGGATCGTCGAGCAGGTCGGCGCCGAGGTCGACAACCTGGCTCCCGGTGACCGGGTCGTGGTCCCGTTCAACATCTCCTGCGGGCACTGCTGGATGTGCCGCCGCGGGCTCTTCGCGCAGTGCGAGACCACCCAGGTCACCGAGCAGGGGTCGGGGGCGCGCCTGTTCGGCTACACCTCGCTCTACGGTTCGGTGCCCGGCGGGCAGGCGGAGTACGCCCGGGTGCCGCACGCCGACTTCGGACCCGTGAAGCTGGCCGACGACCATCCCGACGAGCGCTACCTCTACCTGTCCGACATCCTGCCCACCGCCTGGCAAGGGGTGCAGTATGCCGACGTGGACGCCGATGGCACGCTCGCGGTGCTGGGGCTGGGCCCGGTGGGTCTGCTCGCGGTGCGCGCCGCGCTGCACCAGGGCATCCGGCGGGTGATCGGCGTCGACCTGATCCCGGAGCGGCTGGCCCTGGCTCGGGCGGCGGGTGCCGAGGTCGTCGACCTGTCGGAGGCCGACGACGTGCCCGCTCGGCTGCGTGAGATGACCGAGGGCCGGGGACCGGACGGGGTGTTGGACGCCGTGGGCATGGAGGCGCACGGCAGCCCGGTGGCCGGTATGGCGGTGAAGGCGGCCAGCCGGCTGCCCGGACCGGTGGCGAGATCGGCCATCGAGCATGCCGGGATCGACCGACTGGCCGCGCTGCAGACCGCGATCTCCTCGGTCCGGCGTGGCGGCACCGTCTCGATCTCCGGGGTCTACGGTGGGATGGCCGACCCGCTGCCGATGATGGAGATGTTCGACAAGGGGATCGCGCTGCGGATGGGGCAGTGCCACGTCAAGCGCTGGACGCCGCAGCTGCACGAGCTGGTCTCCGGCGCCGAGGACGTGCTGGGGCTGGAGACCATGGCGACGCACCGGGTGCCGCTGTCGGAGGCCGCCGATGCCTACGAGATGTTCCAGGAGAAGCGCGACGGCTGCTTCAAGGTCGTCCTACAGCCCTGAGCGCTCAACCCGGTGATGACTCCGCATAGCGCCGGAACGCCGCCGCGGCGCCGGAGGTCAGCGGTCGGCCGTGCCCGAAGTAGGCCGCGGCGAACTCGTGCTCGGCGAGCCGCGCGATGCTGGCATCGACCGCGCGGCTGCGAGCGTTGAACACACCGCGCACGACCCGGCCGCGACGGGAGACCATCGCGGCGTCGCCGGCGAAGAGCAGGCCACCGGCCCGGTCCAGGACGAAGCTGAGGTGTCCATCGGTGTGACCAGGCGTTTCCACCACGCGCCAGTCCTGCGGCAGGCCGGAGTCGTCGGCCTCGCTGACCTCGTGATCGACCACGAGCGCGTCCGGCTTCGGAGCCAGCGCGAAGAGTCGCCTGAGGGGGGCGAGGAGGTCCATCATCGGCGGAGGTTGCAGGGGCGCCGCCCCCCGTGCCACCGCGGCGTCGGCCGGCGACATGCACACCGGGCCACCTCCCGCGTCGACGACCGCGGCGGCGCTGCCGACGTGGTCGGGATGCGCATGGGTGATGAGCACGGCCCGGAGGTCCTCCAGGTCACGCCCGATCGCACGCAGTCCGTCCCGGATCCGGGGCAGTCGGCCGGGAATCCCGGCGTCGAGGAGCACCATTCCCTCGTCTCCGTCGATGAGGTAGGCGTTGGAGCCGACCGACAGCCGGTGCACGCCGTGCCCCATTGTCTGCATCGACTGTCTCCTCCATCGGGCAATCGGCGAGGGCATCATGGACCTCATGACTGTGGCACACCCTGACGACCGCGTCCCACCGCCCGGACGACACGGGGGCGACGGGCCGGCGGTGGCGGCCGCGCTGGGGCTGGACCCGGCCCAGCTGCTCGACCTCTCGCAGAACCTGAACCCGTTCGCCCCCGACGTCACCACGTTGCTGGTCTCTCATCTGGACACGGTGCGCCACTACCCCGATCCTCGGGCAGCCACTGTGCTCCTGGCCGAGGCGCTGGGCATCGACCCGGCGCGGCTGCTGCTGACCAACGGCGGCAGTGAGGCGATCAGCCTGGTGAGCCGGGAGATGGGTGGGCGGGTCGCCGGTGAGCCGGAGTTCGCCCTTCACCCACGGCACACCACCGGACCGGTATGGCGCAGCGACCCGCACAGCCCCAGCGGCCGGCTGGCCACCCTGGAGCAGCAGGCCGACGTCTGGGACGAGGCGTTCTATCCCCTGGCGACCGGGCAGTGGACGGCGGGTCGCGGGCAAGGGATGGTCACAGTGGGCTCCTTGACCAAGACCTTCGCCTGCCCGGGGCTGCGGCTGGGGTACCTGGTGAGCGACGACATCGACCGCTTCGCGCGGCACCAGCCGCACTGGTCGGTCAGCTCGCCTGCTCTGGCCACCCTGCCGGACCTGCTGGAGCGCGCCGACCTGCCGTCGTGGGCCGCGCGCATCGCCGCAGCGCGGTCGGCGCTGAGCGAGGAGCTGACCCACCGAGGGCTGGCGCTCCAGGCGGCCGATGCCCCGTGGGTGCTGGTCGCAGCAGAGCTGCGCGAGGTGCTGGCCCGCTTCGGGGTGCTCGTGCGCGACTGCACGAGCTTCGGCATGCCCGGGGTCACCCGGATCGCGGTCCCGGACGCCACGGGTCTGGATCGGCTGGTCGAGGCTCTGGACTCGCTCGGGCAGATCGGTGCCTCGCGAAAAGCCGTACCTTCCACCTGGTGATCCTGTGGCAATGCTGTGTGCGCGACCCGGTTTTTGTTCGGAAGCTCATTTGTTGCGTAGTAACCAGGCAAATACTTTCAGAAATGTCTAAAGCAGACGACCGATAGCGAGTCCGCGGCCGGACCGGATTGGCAAGTGGAAAATGCCCAAACGTGTCAAAGTGTTATCGGATCGTTACTCTTTTGCTTGACCTAAGGGAAACTCGGCGTGGCACGCTCTGAGTGTTTTATTTCGACGTTCTAAATGCAGGATGGTCGAAAGGAAGTCTCCCTTTTCGGCACTCCCCTGAGGACACGCGATGACATCTCGGCCGATCGGCTTGCGCTTGCAGGCTTGGCGCACGGTGGTCAAGGAGGCCTCGCCCACCAGCGGGGTGGTCGTGGGCACCGGTGAGCTGTCGGCGCTGACCTGCGACCCGGAGCAGCCGGCCACCCTTGCACCATGTCAGGAGCCCTGGACCTCGCTGCTGGTGCTGCTGGGCGGTGCCGCCCTCGTGGCCGGCTCGAGGGCACCTCGGACCTGCGGGAGTTCCGCTGCGCACCGCAGGGCGATGTATGGAGCGCCAAAGGAACGGTAGAGAATTCGACCGGTGACGATCAGGTCTACTACGTCCGCATCGGCATGATCGAGGGTGATGAATCCCGCTGAGGATATTGTCACGACCGGACAACAGGGTCTCGAGTGTCTGCCGCGTGTGGTGCGCGGAGATGCACATGGATAGGCTGAGCACGCCGAATGGCGTCCACGATCGGACAGTGCAATGAAAGCTGTGCGGCAGGCGGCGGGGTTGCTCGGCGAGCGGGATCGCAGATGTGACGACGTCGACGGGGGCCGC
Source organism: Ornithinimicrobium sp. (assembly GCF_051004135.1). Lineage (GTDB taxonomy): Bacteria > Actinomycetota > Actinomycetes > Actinomycetales > Dermatophilaceae > Ornithinicoccus. The sequence goes on along the minus strand of NZ_JBPCKQ010000194.1, from coordinate 719 downwards.
GATGGCCATCGTGCACCTGCCGACCATCGACGAGGTCCGCCCGGTCAACGAGGGTGTCGAGCTGAGCATCCTCAACCGTGGTGTCCTCGGCCACTACCCCGACTCGGCGGCGCCGGGCGACGTCGGTAACTTCGCGGTGGCCGGGCACCGCACGACCTACGGCCGACCGCTGTGGGGCATCGCCGAGCTGAGTCCCGGTGACCCCATCGTGGTCGAGACCCCCACCGCCTACTACGTCTACCGACTCAGCGAGCTGCGGATCGTGCAGCCGGACCAGAGCGAGGTCGTCGCCCCGGTGCCGGGCCGGCTCGGTGAGCAGCCGAGCGAGCGATGGATGGTGATGACCGCCTGCCACCCGAAGTTCAGCGCCTCCCAGCGTATCGTCGCCCTGAGCATGCTCGACCACGCCCAACCCCGGTCGGCCGGGGCGCCCGCCGCGCTGACGGGGGGCTGAGCCGGGTGTACGCCGCACTCTGGCGCGTCCTGCCCGGCCCGAGGTGGGTGCGCGTCGTCCTGCTGATTCTGCTGGTGGCCGCCGTCGTCGTCATCTGCTTCAGCACGCTCTTCCCCGAGCTCGCCCCGCTGATTCCGTTCAACGACGGCACCGTGGGAGCCGGCCCCCAGCCGGCCGGCTGACGGCATACCCCGCGCGGGCGTATGCTGCGAGCGCGCCACGAAGACGAAGTCCGGTGAGAGCCCGGCACTGTCCCGCAACGGTT
>NZ_JBPCKQ010000193.1:0-6165 GCF_051004135.1 Ornithinimicrobium sp. | reverse complement strand
CCATGGGTCGATCCTCCTCTCTGGGCGGTTAGAGCCCGTTGTTGTTTGCAGACCCTCCCAAAGGGTACTGCGTCGAGGGTCGGCCTTCTCATCTCAGTGCGCCGCATCACCGGGCGTTAGATCCCCGTCACAGACGGGAGGGGTTCGGAAGAGAATGAAGGACAACCTAAACAGAAGGGAGGTACGCACAGAACGAACGACCCCTGGGTCAGCGGCTTACCCGGAGGCGAAAGCCGATGGGAACAACAGCATGCCGTTAAAGCGGGAGTTGCCTGAAGGCGTTTACGGTAGAGTCGTCCCGCGAGGCCCGCGCGACAGGGTAAGAGCCATACTGCTCGAACCTCAGTTTCCAACGATGAAAAGAAGCGTCCCTCGATCACAGCGCCTAAAGCGAGGCCGCCGGTATACGGCGAAAGATGAGATGTCGTCGGAACCTTCCGGCCGGTGGGTGGCGGGAAGCGATCCCGCTCAAGGAAACGGACGAGGTGCCTACCTCGCGCTAGAAGAATGTCTAACGTCAAGGGAATGCGGGATGGCCTACGGGACGAGAGTCCTAGGGTCACGGAGTCTCCGTAGTAGTCTGGGTGCGGGAAAGCCGTCCACAAGGCGAAGGGAGACAGGTGCGATGGATGTCTCGGGAGAGGGAAGCACGCGAGATGCGTGACGCTGAAACGATCCTGAGCATCATCCGCGAATTCCGGGCGTGGAGATGGCACTGGAGAGCGGTGTGCTCGGAAATCGGGCACGCACCGTTCGGGGGAGAGGCGGACAGAAAAGTATCGGCAACGATAACTCGCTGGCCGCCTACTCCACTCTATTAGGTCACTGCCGCCCGTCCGGAGCGCGGTGGAGATCCTCCCTGGCTAGCCGACGGTTCGCTAAAAAGGCACCTTCGGCCCTACAAATTTTGGGTCAGGCCAACCGGGAGGACCTCACCGCTTACATTCTCGCAGTACAGATTTCCCATAATGGTACTGTGACCCTCGGTAGGGAACGTACTTCTCTGGTTTCCGAGAACCGAAGGCGTCGGTAATCCATTATCCTGCATGAAAATGGGATTTTCGGGGAGATATAGGAGCCCCGTAGACTTCCCGGAAGCCATCGAGTCTTCTACATAAGCCCTGCACCAGATCCACGAGACATACTTGTTATTTGAGCTTGTGCCAATTTGTAACTCGGGCCGAATAGTTATTCACTCCGGTTGCATGTTTCAGACCCCGGAGATAGGCGTGGAATTTCCGAAATGAGTTTCTGCCAGGTCTGGCTCCGTCTATACGTTGCAGAGTTATTGGCGAGGTCTCCACTGTCAGCGATGAGATCCGTTTCGTCCAGCTTACGCCCCCGGGGTCGGCCTGCTCGATCGCCATCGGGAAGGGAATCGTGGAGTCGGAGCCGGGCTCTGTCCGGGGCGTGCAGTTGGTCGTCTCGGACATACACAACGCTTACGCCGAGCTCGTCGAGCGCGGGGTGGAGGTAAGTGAGGTCCAGGAGTTACCAGGAGGCTCGTTCGTCTTTTCAGTGACCCTGACGGCAACGGCTGGGCTGTGCAGCAAGGGTCTGCTCCGTAGCAAGACGCCTAAACCAAGAGGAGATCACGACCATAACTAACGACCGTGCCGCTGCCGAGCAGCCCTACACTCCGATGGCAGGTGCGGCTGGTTCAGGCAAGGGAAAGAGAGTAAGGAAGCGTGCGACCGCTGACTCGTCACCTTCGATCCTTATCCCTCCTGATCGTATAGCCTCTGCCAGCGCGACCGGCCCATATACCGACCCGGCTAGCGTGTTGGAGTCAGACTCAATAATGGCGTCGGACTGCTCGGCGCTTCCGCGTATAATGTCTAAGCGCCCATCTTTGACAACAGCCCTGAAAACATCCTCGCCGAATCTGAGCTCATAAGTAGCGCTCATGCCGTCCGCGCGCCGCGAGTCGAACATAGTCCGGAATGAGAGGATGAGCGAGTCCACCCCCAGGGCGGCGTCGTGGGGCTTTGAAGGAGAGCGGGCACCCCAGCGTCCGAGCTGGACGAGGACCGGCTCCAACTCCTTTCCCCACTCGGTCAGCTCGTAGACCTTCGAGGCTGCGGGCGGGGGCAACTTCCGGCGGCGCACCACACCTGTACCCTCAAGCTCGCGCAGGCGTTGGGCGAGGACGTTGGGGCTTACACCCGGCAGTCCAGCACGTAGGTCCGTAAAACGCTTCGGCCCCAGCATCAACTCGCGTACCGCTAGAAGTGCCCAACGCTCGCCTACGAGATCCAGCGCGTGGGCAGCAGCACAGCCATCATCGTATGTGCGATTGGTAGCCACATATAAGATTCTAACACCACTGAAGCTAAACTGGGACTCTTAATTAGTAATTTACAATTTGCCAGTTGTTTTTTAGGATTTTTTCTGTATGCTGCTTTTAGTCAAGCCAACGAACTGGGGAGGAAGGGTCGAGATGAGAAATAGGACTGAGACCACGCAAGTTGGCTGCCTGTGCGGGCATGTCCAACTCGAAGTGGAGCGCGCGCCAATTGTCAGCGCTGAATGTTGTTGCAATAGCTGCCGCGAGGCGGGCGCACGATTGCAGACTCTCCCCGATGCTCCGCCGATTCTGGACACAAAGGGCGCGACGCGCTTCGTTCTCTACCGCAAGGACCGTGTCCACTTCCTGAAGGGTACAGATCTGCTCAAGGAATTCAAGCTTACGTCAGATGCAAAGACCCGCAGGGTCGTCGCCACCTGTTGCAACACGCCGATCTTCCTTGAGTTCAAGGGCGGTCACTGGCTCAGTCTTTATGGGGACATTTGGCCCGAAGGAATGCTGCCTCCCCTCGAAATGCGGACGATGACGGCTGACCTACCGGACGGCATGTCGCTGCCAGATGATGTTCCGAATGCCAAGAGTCAGACGCTCCCGTTCTTTGTCAAGCTGATGGGCGCGTGGATCGCGATGGGATTCCGTAGCCCGAAGGTGCCCGTGAAAGGAGAATTTCATGTCTGAGACAGACGGCAACATGCTGCCAGAGGCTAAGTCGTAGAAAAGTTGATGAGACTGAAGGAAGTGGATCTATGAGTAAATTGACCGTAGCGGCGTACGTGTCTCTGGACGGTGTGATGGAGGAGCCGTCCTGGACGGGACCATACTTCGACGAAGATTTGGGGAAGCTTCAGCAAGACCTGCTGTTCGCATCGGACGCGCTTTTGCTGGGGCGCGTGACTTACGAGGGCTTCGCCGCGGCCTGGCCCTCCATGACCGACGAAGCTGGTTTCGCCGACAGGATGAACGGCTTGCCCAAGCACGTTGCTTCTACAACTCTCGAAGGCCCGCTCGATTGGAACGCGAGCTTGATCGAGGGTAGCGTCGCCGAGGAAGTCAGCAGACTAAAAGAGCAGCCTGGCCAGAACCTTCTGATCTACGGTAGTGCGGACCTCGTTAACACACTGATGCAACATGGCCTTGTGGACGAGTACCGACTAATGGTATTCCCCATCGTCCTGGGGAGCGGAAAACGCCTCTTCGCGGATCGCACTGAAACGGAAGCCTTGGAACTTGTTGACTCCAAGACTACCGGTTCGGGAGTCGTCGTTCTGACTTATGAACCAAGGACACAATAGCGATCTTCCCGAAGGTCTTCCGAAACCGGCGATGCGGGTGCTCGACGGAGCGTGCATACATCACCTCGAATATCTCACCCGGATGAGCGAGCCCGAATTGCTTCGGCTTCACGGCATGGGGCCGAAAGCACTCGGAATGCTCCGGGACGCGCTCGTGTCAAACAGTCAGTCATTCGCTAAGGAGGAGAGATGAGGAAGACGTATCACGGGAGTTGCCATTGCGGCGCGATCCGCTTCGAGGCGGATGTGGATCTCTCGGAGACAGCGATCCGCAAGTGCAATTGCAGCTTCTGCCTCAAGTCCGGCTACAAGAAGGCGCTCATAGGCTACGACGAGCTGCGGATCACCGCGGGAGAGGATCTTCTGCAGAACTACCGCGCAGAGGACAGCAACTGGCCCGAGGGCGACATAGATCACTACCGCTGCCCCTATTGTGGCATGCAGCCCTTCTCGCGAGGCTATCTCGAAGAAATAATGGGCGGCAATTTCTGGGCCGTGAACGTCGCGTGTCTGGATGACGTTACAGAGGAGGAGCTCGCTGCGGCTCCGGTGATCTACGAGGACGGCAAACGCGACCGTCAGGACCGCGAGCCGGAGATCACCGTCTACCTCTAACGAGAAGAAGCAAGGCAGTGGTCGAAGTGGACGAGACTAACGGAGGGAGATTTATGAGGAATAAGGAGGACTCATGCAACTGGTGGTAACGCAGAACATCACGCTCGATGGTGTAATCGAGGCGACCGGAGGATGGTTTGCCCCTGCCGGAGATGAGACCGACGTCGACAACTCCGACATCGAGACGACGTTACGCGAGCACATGGAGGCACAAGACGCGCTGCTGCTCGGGCGCAATACCTTCAAGAGCTTTCGCGACTACTGGCCGCAGCAGACCGACGACACGACGGGCATTAGCAAACACCTAAACGAGGTCCAGAAGTACGTCGTCTCGAGCACCATGCAGGACCCGGAATGGGAGAACACCACCGTGTTGCAGGGTTCTCTGAAGGACGAAATCCGGGCGATGAAGGCCGGGCTGGGTAAAGAGATCGGGATCACGGGCAGCATCAGCGTCGTGCGCGACCTGATCACCGCTGGACTGGTGGACGAGTATCGGCTGTTCGTCTTCCCCGTGGTGCTCGGGCGCGGCGAGCGGCTGTTCGCCGACGCAACCGAGATTCCCGAACTCATGCTGCTAGAGGCCAAGCCCTTCCGCTCTGGCGTTGTACTCCTGAGCTACCGTCCCGCGTGACGGTGCGCGGCGTGACGATGGCGTGGCTGGCACCTCTTGGAAGACAGGAAGGATAGAACGGATGGCGACTTATGTACTTATTCACGGTGGCGGTGGAACCGCAGCGGGATGGGCGCTCGTTGCGGACGAACTGCGCAAGCGAGGGCACGACGTGGTGGCGATGGACCTCCCCTGCGACGCCCTGTCCGCCGGATGGTCGGACTATGTCGATACTGTGGTGGACGCCGCTGGTGAGCGGAGCGACCTCGTTGTCGTGGCACACTCCGCAGGCGGGTTCATAGCGCCTCTCGTGTGCGACCGTCTGCCGGTCGACCTCCTCGTATTCGTGGCCGGGATGATACCGGTCCCTGGCGAGACGTTCATGCAATGGTGGACGAACACCGGACACGAATTCCCCGACAGCGACGTTGACATCTTCTACCATGACGTACCCCCAGACCTCGCAGCCGCAGACATGGAACGGGGTGAGGGACGGCATCACTTCCCGGAAGGAACATGGCCGATGGAGAAATGGCCGGATGTCCCGGCGAAATACCTGCTGTGCCGGGATGATCGTTGCTTCAATGCCAGGTTCGCGCGCCGGGTCGTGCGGGAGCGGTTGAACCTCATCCCCGACGAGATGGACGGTGGCCACATGGCGATGCTGGGCCGCCCGGAGGAACTGGCAAGCAGACTCGATAACTACTGGAAGGAAAGAAACGATGGCTGAAACGAATCCTGTTGCCAAACTGGACTCACGGTTCAGTAGTGATGGGGCCACGCCAACGACGGGGGCATCATGACACCAGTAGACCGTTCCGACGACCCGGAACACCATCACATGCTCATTATTGCAGGACATCTGGTCGTCGAGCCCGCCGATCGTGACGCCTACGTCGCGGAGTGTGCGCCGATCGTCGAGACGGCGCGGGCCGCCGGTGGCTGCCTCGACTTCTCTATCACGGCCGACAGTGTAGATCCCGCACGGATCCGCATCTACGAGCGCTGGGAGAGCGAAGAGCAGCTACTCGCCTTCCGCGGATCTGGCCCGAGCAGCGACCAGCAGGCCCAGATCCTCAATGCCGACGTTAAGCGCTACACTATATCGTCAGTCAGTGAGCCCTGAGCTGCTCTACCACTTGTTACTAATAGGTCGGCGAGTGGGACGGAGTCTAAACAGACGAGAGAAATCGTCTCACGGTGTCTGGGCTTGACCCGCTTTCGCGGACCAATCAGAGTTGAGTGATGAGGTTCTGCGAAAGGAGTAGAAGATGGGTAGATCGAGACCACCTTACCCGCCCGAGTTCAAGGAGGAGGCTGTTCGGTTGGTCTGGGCC
>NZ_JBPCKQ010000192.1:0-40780 GCF_051004135.1 Ornithinimicrobium sp. | reverse complement strand
GAGCACAGCCCCCCCCCGGGCCCTTGGCGTCGAATCAGCGGCGGGAGTCGTCCTACAGCGCCTCGCACTCGCTCTCGGTCATCGCCCCCCACACCCCGTAGGGCTCGCGCACCCGCAACGCGTGCTCGCGGCACTGCTCGAGCACCGGGCACTCCCGGCATACCTGCTTGGCGCGTTCGTCGCGGCGTCGCCGGGCGGGTCCGCGCTCTCCTTCGGGGTGGAAGAACACCTCGGGGCTCACCGTCCGGCACAGCCCCCGGTACTGCCACTCCCACAGCTCGGCGACGGGTCCTGGCTGCCGTGCGGTTTCAACCATGAAGATCCCTCCTACGGATCAGCTTCGACCGGCCCTGACTGGGCCAATCGCCTTACATCGTAAATACCCTATGGGCGTGCTCGATAAACCCACCCCCAAGGGTGGCTTGCGCGCGTTGCCCCGGCCCCGCCTACACTCGGCCGTATGACCTCCGGCGAGCTCCCGCCCGCGGCCCCCCTCGACGCACCGTCCGAATTCGTGGCCCGGGGGCTCACCTATGACGACGTGCTGTTGCTCCCGGGGGAGACCGACGTGGTGCCCAGTGAGGCCGACACCAGCACCTGGCTGACTCGGCGGATCCGGTTGCGCCTGCCCCTGGTGTCGGCGGCGATGGACACGGTCACCGAGTCGCGGATGGCGATCGCGATGGCCCGCGAGGGAGGGCTGGGCATCCTGCACCGCAACAGCCCGATCGCAGAGCAGGCTGCCCAGGTGGACCGCGTGAAGCGCTCCGAGAACGGCATGGTCACCGACCCTGTCACCATCGGCCCGGATGCCACCGTGGCGCAGATGGACGAGCTGTGCGGGCGGTTCCGCATCTCCGGGCTCCCCGTCGTCGACGACGCGGGGACCCTGATCGGCATCGTGACGAACCGGGACATCCGCTTCGAGAGCGATCACCGCCGCCCGGTGCGCGAGGTGATGACCGCCCATCATCTGGTGACCGCGCCGGTGGGGGTCGACAAGGACCACGCCTTGGCGCTGCTGGCCCGCCACAAGATCGAGAAGCTGCCGATCGTCGATCAGCGGGGCATTCTGCGGGGACTGTTCACGGTCAAGGACTTCACCAAGACCGAGCAGTACCCGCTCGCCACCAAGGATGCCTCCGGAAGGCTGCGTGTCGGCGCTGCAATCGGCTTCTTCGGCGACTCCTGGGAGCGGGCGATGGCCCTGGTCGAGGCCGGGGTCGACGTCCTGGTCGTCGACACGGCCAACGGTCACGCTCGCGGGGTCACCGACATGATCGGCAAGCTCAAGACCGAGGCGATGGCCAGTGACGTCGACGTCATCGGCGGCAACGTCGCCACCCGGGCCGGCGCGCAGGCGCTGGTCGACGCCGGCGCCGACGCCGTCAAGGTGGGGGTCGGCCCCGGCTCCATCTGTACCACGCGCGTCGTGGCCGGGGTCGGGGTGCCGCAGGTCACCGCCATCCACGAGGCGGCCCGGGCCGCTCGGCCGGCGGGGGTGCCGGTGATCGGGGACGGCGGCCTGCAGTACTCCGGCGACATCGCCAAGGCGCTGGTCGCCGGGGCCGACAGCGTGATGCTCGGATCGCTGCTCGCCGGGTGCGAAGAGTCGCCGGGGGAGCTGGTCTTCATCAACGGCAAGCAGTACAAGTCCTACCGGGGGATGGGCAGCCTGGCTGCTATGCAGTCGCGTGGCAAGGGCCGTTCCTACTCCCGGGACCGGTACTTCCAGGCCGACGTCGTCGATGACGACAAGGTCGTGCCCGAGGGGATCGAGGGACAGGTCGCCTTCCGCGGGCCGCTCGGCGCGGTGGCCTACCAGCTGATCGGCGGACTGCGCCAGTCGATGTTCTACGTCGGGGCGCGCACCCTGCCCGAGCTGGCGCAGCGCGGCCGGTTCGTCCAGATCACCGCGGCGGGTCTCAAGGAGTCGCATCCGCACGACATCCAGATGACGGTGGAGGCACCCAACTACTCGGCGCGCTGAGACCGGGGTCCCCAGGTCCGCTTGTAGTCTTGGCCGGTGACTGAGATCGACATCGGCAAGGGCAAGCGCGGCCGCCGGGCCTACTCCTTCGACGACATCGCTGTCGTCCCCTCCCGGCGGACCCGGGACCCCGAGGACGTCTCCCTGTCCTGGCAGATCGACGCCTACCACTTCGAGCTCCCGATCATCGCGGCACCCATGGACTCGGTCGTCTCCCCGGAGACCGCGATCGCGGTGGGTCGGCTGGGCGGCTTGGGTGTGCTGGACCTGGAGGGCCTGTGGACGCGCTACGACGATCCCCAGGCACACCTGGCCGAGATCGCCGACCTGGAGCCGGCGCGGAGCACCCAGCGGATGCGCGAGCTGTATGCCGCGCCGATCCGGCCCGAGCTCATCGGCGAGCGCCTGCGGCAGGTGCGTGAGGCCGGGGTGACCGTGGCAGGTGCGCTGTCTCCACAGCGCACACAGCAGCACTGGAAGGCCGTGGTCGACGCCGGGGTCGACCTGTTCCTGATCCGCGGCACCACCGTCTCCGCGGAGCACGTCTCGAGCCACGCGGAGCCGCTCAACCTCAAGCGGTTCATCTACGAGCTGGACGTGCCGGTCATCGTCGGCGGCGCGGGGACCTACACCGCGGCCCTACACCTGATGCGGACCGGCGCAGCGGGTGTCCTGGTCGGCTTCGGCGGGGGTTCGGCGCACCGCACGCGCACCACACTGGGCATCCACGCCCCGATGGCCACCGCCATCGCCGACATCGCTGCCGCTCGGCGCGACTACCTGGATGAGTCGGGCGGGCGCTACGTGCATGTCATCGCGGACGGCGGGATGGGCCAGTCCGGTGACATCGTCAAGGCCGTTGCCTGCGGCGCGGATGCGGTGATGATCGGCGCCGCCCTCGCCCGGGCGCAGGAGGCGCCGGGCCGTGGATACCACTGGGGCTCCGAGGCTCACCACCCGCTCATGCCCCGCGGGGGGCGGGTGCGCGTCGGCACGAGCGGGTCCCTGGAGGAGATCCTGCTGGGCCCGGGTCGGGACGCAGACGGCACCACCAACCTGATGGGCGCCCTGCGGCGGGCGATGGCCACCACCGGATACACCGACGTCAAGGAGTTCCAGCGCGTCGAGGTCGTGGTCTCCCCCTACTGAGCCGCCTCCCCTAGGCTGGCAGGGACCCACCGGGCGAAGGGACGAGATGCAGATGCAGATGCGGCAGGAGGCGGTCTACCGCCGCCGCAGGGCGGTCTTCGCCGGACTCGCCCTGCTGCTCACGGTCGTGCTGGCGGCCTGGATCGCGATCTTCGTGATGCAGCAGGGGGCCACGCAGGGGAGGTCCGCTGCGGAGGCAGGGCCAACGGCTGACGACAACGGCCAGGGCGGCGGTGTGACCGAGGGCGGGGGTGCGACCGAGGGCGGGGGTGCGACCGAGGGCGCGGGTGACGGTGCGACCGAGGGCGCGGGCGCGTCCGGCGAGGACGATGCCTCCGGTGCCGAGACCGACGACAGCGGGACGGATGCGCCCCCCGAGCCGCCGCCGGCCCCGTCGGACCAGTCGCAGATGGAGCGGGTCGACTACCTCACCGGGGACATCACCCCCAAGTCCGTGGTCGCCTCCGGCGCCGGCCTGGTGATCGCCAACAACATGATGTACAGCCACACCTCGACCGTCTACGACAGCCGCACCCACGAGCTGGTCGAGACCCTCGACGACGGGCTCGACCTCACCGAGTTCGGTCTGGACGGCCACCCCGGCACCTCACAGGGCGCGCCGGTGGAGGCGGCCTGGACCGCCGACGGCCGCTATGCCTACGTGTCGCAGTACACGATGTACGGTGAGGGCTTCGGGCGGACTGGCTTCGACGACTGCAGCCCGGCCAGCGGCGTGGGTGCCTCGCTGCTCTACCGGTTCGACGCGCAGGACGTGGCCTGGGACCAGGTCATCGAGGTGGGGGCGGTGCCGAAGTACGTCGACATCACCCCCGACCAGACCCGGGTCCTGGTCAGCAACTGGTGCGACTCGACGATCTCCGTGGTCGACCGGGAGAGCGCCACCGAGGTCGCGGTGATCCCGGTCGACGCGGCGCCGCGCGGGATCGAGGTGCTGCCGGACAACCGGACCGCCTACGTCGCGGCCATGTATGCCGACAAGCTGTTCAAGGTCGACCTGCAGGAGGGGACCAGCGAGGTCGCCATGGAGACCGCCCGCAAGCCTCGCCACCTCATCCTCTCCGAGGACGGGCGCTACCTGTTCATGGCCGTCAGCGGCGCCGACACCATCTACAAGATCGACACGCGGACAGACGAGATCGTCGACGAGGTCGTCTCCGGGCGCGAGCCACGCAGCATGGCGATGTCCTCGGACGGCACCGCGCTCTACGTCGTCAACTACTACGAGCCCTCGGTGGCCAAGATCTCGACGCAGGACATGGAGGTACTGCAGAAGGAGCCGACCGACGCCAACCCGATCGGGGTCACCTACGACCCGGTCACCCATGAGGTCTGGGTGGCCTGCTACGGCGGCTCGCTCTACGTCTTCGACGACCAGGCGCAGTGACTCCGGGGGCCGGCCGGCGCACCGGTGGCCCGAGCCCGGGCGGACGTACCCTGGTGGGGTGATCCGCACCGCCCTGCAGCCGCGCTGGTTGGCACTGCTGGCCCTGCTGCTGGTGCTGCTCTACGCCTTCGTCCGGCTCGGCCTGTGGCAGCTGAGCCTGGCTCAGCAGGAGGAGGGGGAGGACGTGGTGGCGCTGCAGGCTCAGGCGGCCGAGCCCGCCGTCCCCCTGGAGGACTACCTGAGCCCGCACAGCGCCTTCCCGGCGGACGGCTCCGGGCGCCCGGTGCGTGCCCAGGGGGTGTATGTCGTCGCCGACCAGTTTCTGGTGCCGCAACGCTACCTTGAGGGCGAGGAGGGCTACTGGGTGGTGACCCCCCTGCAGACCTCCGCGGACGCGCTGCTGCCGGTGCTGCGCGGCTGGGTCGCCGAGCCCGGCCAGGCCGACACCCCCGACCCGGGACCGGTCACCGTGACCGGCACCCTGGCTCCCGCGGAGTCCCCGGTGCAAGGGCCCGAGCTGCCGCCCGGCCAGCTGGGCTCGGTCGACCTGGCCGCGCTGGCCAACACCTGGAGCGGCGAGCTCTACAACGCCTTCGTCTTCGCCACCGACGAGCAGCCGTCCGTGACCGGGAACGCTGTGACGAAGGTGCCCCCGCCCTCGCTCACCCGCGAGGGCGTGGACTGGCGCAACCTCGGCTACGCCCTGCAGTGGTGGGTCTTCGCCGGCTTCGCGGTCTTCATGTATCTGCGGTTCCTGAGTGACGCCGCGGCATCCGCCCGCACGGACGACGACGCGGCAGCACCGCATACAGTGGCGCCGTGAGCGATCAGGGCAAGCTGACCTTCTTCCGCGTGATGGCCTTCGCCGTCGGCGTCGGGCTGCTGTTGCTGGTGCTGGAGATCGTGCTCAAGTACGGCTTCTCCAACGAGGCCCTGGACTGGTGGTCCCAGCCGCACGGCTTCCTCTACATGGTCTACCTCGGGGCCGTGGCCGTGCTGGGCTTGGAGCTGCGCTGGAGTCTGCTCAAGATGGTGGGGGTGATGCTGGCCGGGGTGGTGCCGTTCCTGTCCTTCTGGGTCGAGCACCGGGTCAGCGCGGGCGCGAAGGCCCAGCTGAGCGCTCGGCAGCGGCGCTCCGGCGCGGATACCCTGTCGGCGTGACCCAGCCGACCAGCGAGACCCTGCGCGAGCAGCCCGTGCTCGTCGTCGACTTCGGCGCGCAGTACGCCCAGCTGATCGCCCGCCGAGTGCGCGAGGCCGACCGCTACAGCGAGATCGTGCCGCACACCATGAGCGCCGCCGACATGCTGGCCAAGGAGCCCGGGGCGATCATCCTGTCCGGAGGTCCCTCCTCGGTGTATGCCGAGGGCGCCCCTGCGCTGGATGTCGGGCTGCTCCAGGCCGGGGTGCCGGTGCTGGGCATCTGCTACGGGTTCCAGGCCATGGCCACCGCCCTGGGCGGTCAGGTCGAGCGGACCGGGCAGCGCGAGTACGGCCACACCCCGGCGACGATCACCGACCCCGACAGCACCCTGTTCGGGGACCAGCCGCAGGTGCAGTCGGTGTGGATGTCGCACGGTGACGCCGTCGGCACCGCGCCGCAGGGCACGACCGTCACGGCCACGACGCCCGGCACGTCCGTCGCGGCGTTCGAGGACGACGAGCGTCGGCTCTACGGCGTGCAGTGGCATCCGGAGGTCATGCACACCACGCACGGCCAACAGGTGCTGGAGGGCTTCCTGCGCCGCGGGGCCGGCCTCGAGCCGACCTGGACCAGCGCCCACGTCACCCAGGAGCTGGTGACGCAGGTGCGCGAGCAGGTCGGGGACGCCCAGGTGATCTGCGGACTGTCCGGGGGAGTGGACTCCTCGGTCGCCGCCGCCCTGGTCAACGAGGCCGTCGGTGCCCAGCTGACCTGTGTCTTCGTCGACCACGGCCTGCTGCGCGAGGGGGAGGCGCAGCAGGTGCGTAAGGACTTCGTCGCAGCCACCGGAGTCGACCTGGTCGTCGTCGACGCGCAGCAGCGCTTCCTCGATGCCCTCGCGGGGGTCAGCGACCCGGAGACCAAGCGCAAGATCATCGGCCGGGAGTTCATCCGCACCTTCGAGCAGGCGGCCCGTGACATCGCCGGCAGCGCGGACGCCGACGGGCACCCCGTGCAGTTCCTGGTCCAGGGCACGCTCTACCCCGACGTGGTGGAGTCCGGTGGCGGCACCGGGGCCTCGACCATCAAGAGCCATCACAATGTCGGCGGTCTGCCCGATGACCTGCAGTTCAGCCTCATCGAGCCGCTGCGCACCCTGTTCAAGGACGAGGTGCGCCAGGTCGGTCTGGAGCTCGGCGTGCCGGAGCAGATCGTCTGGCGCCAGCCCTTCCCCGGCCCCGGTCTGGCCATCCGCATCGTCGGGGCCGTGGACGCCGACCGACTGGCGATCCTGCGTCGCGCCGATGCCATCGCCCGGGCCGAGCTCAGCGCCGCCGGACTGGACCGCGACATCTGGCAGTGCCCGGTGGTGTTGCTGGCCGACGTGCGCTCCGTCGGGGTGCAGGGCGACGGCCGCACCTACGGTCACCCGGTCGTGCTGCGCCCCGTCTCCAGCGAGGACGCGATGACCGCCGACTGGACCCGGTTGCCGTATGACGTGCTGGCGCGGATCTCCTCGCGGATCACCAACGAGGTCGAGACCGTCAACCGGGTCACCCTCGACGTGACCAGCAAGCCGCCCGGCACGATCGAGTGGGAGTGAGCCGCGTGGGATCGAGCCCAGGATGACCGCGCGTCTGCGCACCCGCGGGGCGATCCTGGCCGGCAAGGCCGCGCGGGTGGCCTCCCGGCTGCGCGGCGGCGGCTCCGCCCTGCCCGGTCTCGTGGCTGAGCGGATCGACCCGGCCGTGCTGCGGCATACCCTCGGGGAGCTGCCCCGCGGCATCGTCGTGGTCACCGGCACCAACGGCAAGACCACCACCACCAAGATGCTGGTGGCGCTGCTGCGTGCGCACGGGCTGGCGGTGTTCACCAACCCCACGGGCAGCAACTTCACCCGCGGGGTGATCTCCGCACTGCTGGGCGAGGTCGGCCTGGACGGTCGGGTGCAGGCCGACGTGGCCGTGCTCGAGCTCGACGAGGCCCACGCGCTGCGCTTCGCCGACGTGGTCCGACCAACCCACGCGCTGCTGCTCAACGTCGCCCGCGACCAGCTGGACCGGTTTGCCGAGATCGACCACACCGCAGGTCTGCTCAGCACCCTGGCCGCCGCGACGAGCGATGCGGTCGTGCTCAACGCCGACGACGCCTACGTCTCCCGGATCGCCTCGACCCTCGTGCCGGACGTGCGCTGTCAGTGGTTCGCGGTGGACCCCTCGATCGCCGACCGGCTGCCGGAGATCCAGGAGGCCGACGTGCGCTTCGAGGACCCGGCCGACGCACCGGACCTGGGTCCGCAGGACGGGCGCCTGCTGCCGCACGACGAGCGGTCGTTCACCGTCCGCTATCCCGGCGGCACCGACGTCGGACCCCTGCGACTGCGCCAGCGTGGCCTGGCCGCGATGATCAACGCCACGGCGGCCACCACCATGGCCCGGGTGCTGCTGGAGGAGACCGGCGACTGGGACGCAGGTCGAGCCCAGGCCGCGCTGGAGGCGGTCACCCCGCCCTTCGGCCGCGGCGAGATCATCGACGTGGACGGGGCACCGCTGGAGCTGGTGCTGGTCAAGAACCCGGCGGGGTTCACCGTCGCCCTGGGCACCTACGGCAGCGAGCCGGTCGCCACCATGATCGCCATCAACGACAACTACGCCGACGGCCGCGACGTCTCCTGGCTCTACGACGTCTCCTTCGAGAGCCTGCGGGAGCGGGGGGTGGCGCTGACCAGCGGGGTCCGCGGCTTCGACATGGCGCTGCGGCTGCACTACGACGGGGTGGCCGTCGATGCGGTCGAGCCCGACCTCGATGTGGCCCTGGACACCTTCCTGGCCTCCCATGCCGGGCAGCCGACCCGGTTGTTCTGCACCTACACCGCGATGATGGCGCTGCGCCGACGGCTGGCCGGCCGGTTCGACCTGGCGCGCTTCGGTGAGGACTCGGCCGCATGAGTGGGCAGGAGCGCGCCGTCGACGCCGAGGACGTCCCGTCCCCGGCGCCGTCCAAAGGTGAGGTGCACCTGGTGCATCTCTACCCCAAGGAGATGAGCATCTACGGCGACCTGGGCAACACCCGGTGCCTGGCCGCCCGCCTGCGCTGGCACGGCTACACCGCCGTGGTGCACGACCACCACCCCGGCGCCCCGTGGCCCGACCGGGTGCACCTGGTGCTCGGCGGCGGGGGCCAGGACTCCGGTCAGGTGCGGGTGCAGGACGACCTCGACGTGCACGCCGACCGGCTGCGCGAGCTGGCTCGTGACGGCATGCCGATGCTGATGATCTGCGGGATGTACCAGCTCTTCGGCAAGGCCTTCATCACCGTCGAGGGGCTTCGGCTGCCGGGCCTGGGGATCCTGGACGTCACGACCCGCGGCAACGCCAAGCGGATGATCGGCCCGGTGCTGCTGGAGACCGAGGTGGGCACGGTCGTGGGCTATGAGAACCACTCCGGCTCGACGGTGCTGGGCGAGGACCAGGCGCCGTTCGGGCGGGTGCGCTACGGCTCGGGCAACAACGCCGCCGACGGCACCGAGGGGGCACGCAGCCACGAGGTGTTCGGCAGCTACCTGCACGGACCGATCCTGCCGGCCAACCCGGCGCTCGCCGACGCGCTGATCGCCACCGCGGCCAAGCGGGCCACCGGTGACTTCGTGCCCGGCGAGGTCGACGACACCTTCGCCGTGCAGGCGCACCAGGCGCAGGTCACTCGGCTGAGTCCCCGGTCGGGTCGCCGCTGAGGTCGTTGCCCACCTGGCCGCGAGCCTCCCGGTGCCGGGGGCCGAACCACCACCCCAGCCAGGCCGCCAGCCCCAGCGGCACCTCGAGCAGGTGGGTGAACACGGCATACAGCAGGGCCGCCGCCGACGCGGCGCTCGGGTCGCCACCGAAGGCGACCAGGATCCCGGCCGTCCCCACCTCCGTCACCCCGAGCCCGCCCGGGGTGATCGCCACCACCGTGAGGAACTGCCGGAAGGTGTAGGCGGCGAACAGCTCGACCAGGGCGAGGTCCAGGCCCACGGTGCGCGAGGACACGACATACAGGATGAAGAAGAAGCCGAACATCCCGACCAGCCCCAGGCTCATCCGCAACCAGCCCTCGCGCACCACCAGGTCCGTGCGCACCCGTTGGTCGGCCAGGAAGCGCTCGATCCCGCCCAGCCGGGGGAACCTGCGGGCCAACGGGGCGGTGAGGCCGGTCACGACCGCGCCGGCCTCCCGCGCGAACCCGTCGGAGAGCAGCACCGCGAGGAAGAAGCCGATCACGACCACCCCGATGACCGTCGCGACGACGGCCGCGATGACCACCGGGCGCGGCGCGTCCACCGGGCCGACCACGATCGCCAGCGCCCCCAGGACGGGCAGCACCAACCGGGCCAGGATGTTCCAGATGCTGGTCACCACGAGCGCGGTGGAGATGTTGCGGCGGGTGAAGCCCCAGGAGCGGAACATCATCCAGGTCAACGCCACTCCCACCGCGCCGCCACCGGGCAGCAGGTTGCTGACCATGGACCCGGCCGCGTTGACCATCAGCGCCCGCAGGTGGGTCAGCCCGGGCAGCGAGGCGATGAGGGTGAAGGTATAGGAGTAGAGCCCGCTGAGCAGCAGCGCCAGCATGATCACCGACGGGACCGGGCCGACGAGGGCGAGCTGGTCGCCGATCTCGGGCCAGGTGGTCCCGGTGACCCGGGGCAGCGCGAAGACCAGCAGGCTGATCGCGATGCCGAGGCCGACCAGGGACTGCAGGACCTCCTTGCCCCCGATGTGGGCGGAACCGGGCGACCGGGTGGCCATCACAGCCCGGCGAGGACGTCGTCGGAGACGGCGGGCCGGGCGCCGGACACCCCACGAGCCGCGGGGTCGTGGAAGTACTCCCTGCCCAGCACAGCCCGGAGCACCGGCACCGGCAACCGCAGCACCGTGGCCAGGTTGCGGGTGTCGCCCTCGACCTCGGACGTCGTCTGCGACAGGTGGGCGCGCAGCGCGGCCCGCTTGTGCCGGATCCACGGCCGGACGTCGACCCGGTGGGTGATCTGCTCGACCGGCGTGAAGGCCTGCTCCCAGTCCTGCGGCCGGAAGCCACCGGTGAACCGGTGCACCAGCCCGAGGACCCGCAACGCGCGCAGCAGTGGCTCTCGCGGGGCAGTGGCCTCCAGCAGTCGGGCCGTGCCGGCCTCGGCCGCCGCCGCTCGAGCGACCCGGTGCACCACCACGTGGTCGGGGTGGCCGTAGCCTCCCGCCGCGTCACAGCTGAGCAGGAGGTCGGCGCGCTCCTCCCGCAGGAGCCGCACGAGTCGCTCGGTCACCTCGGCAGGGTCGGCACGGGTCAGGGTCGGCGCGGCACCCGACTCTCCCAGGCCTGAGGGCAGGTCGAGGCCGCTGTCGGCATACCCCAACGAGACCACCCGTGCCGCGCCCAGCACCCGCGCGCTCGCCTGGAGCTCGCGCAGCCGGACCGCGCCAAGCCCGCCCTGCCGGTGCTCGGCGGCCGCGGGGCCGGCGCCCCCGTCGGTGGCGGTGACCAGCACGACCCGGTGTCCCTGCGAGGCCAACCGTGCGAGGGTGCCTCCGGTCAGCAGCGCCTCGTCGTCGGGGTGCGCGTTGAACGCGACGACGACACGGGGCACGGGCCGAGACTATCCGCCGTGGCAGGCTGGGCCGGGTGCGGGTTGCCCTGGTGTCCGACTGCTACCTGCCCCGGCTGGGTGGGATCGAGGTGCAGGTGGCCGAGCTCGCCGAGCAGCTGCGCCGCCGCGGGCACACGGTGCGCGTGGTCACCGCCACGGCCGACCCGGTCGACGAGCCCGCATCGCCGGCGCCGGCACACGTGCTGCGGATGCCACCCCCCGTGCCGCTCGGGGTGCCGGTCAACCCGTGGGCCGGGCCGGCCCTGCACCGGGTGCTCGCCGGCGCCGACGTGGTGCACATCCATCTCGGGGTGCTGGCGCCGTTCGCCGCGCTGGCCGCCCGGCAGGCGGTGCGCCTGGGTCGGCCCCTGGTGCTGACCTGGCACAGCATGGTCGGCGCGGGGCCGATCACCCGGTCGGTCGCCGCGCCGTGGCGCCGCTGGGTTGCCGCAGGGGCGGTCCCCACCGCGGTGTCCGTGGCGGCGGCCGCCGAGCTGGCTGATGTCCTGGGTATGCCGTCGGTGCAGGTGCTGCCCGACGGCCTGGACCGCAGCTCCTGGCGCCCCGACAGCCCGGCGGCAGTGCGTGCCCGAGCCGGCGGCGCGGGGCCGCCCCGGTTGGTCACCGCGATGCGGTTCGCGGCCCGCAAGCGGCCCGGGCAGCTGCTGGGCCTGGTGCACCGGGTCCGCGGCGGGCTGCCGCAGCATCGCCGACCCCGGCTGCAGATCGTGGGAGATGGCCCCTGGTGGCCTGCGGTGGCCAAGCTGGTGCGGCATACCGGCTGCTCGTCGTGGGTGGACCTACCCGGGCGAGTCAGCAGGCCGCAGCTGCGCGAGCACTACCGGAGCGCGGACCTCTACGTCTCCCCGGGCCGCAAGGAGGCGTTCGGCCTGGCCGCGCTGGAGGCGGCGGCCAGCGGTCTGCCGGTCGTGGGGTATGCCGGCACCGGGGTGGCCGACGTGGTGCGACAGGGCACGGGGTCGCTGGTCGGCGACGACGCCCATTTGGTCGCCCTGCTCCAGGACCTGCTCGCCCATCCTGCCGAGCTGGAGCGGGTGCGCACGGTCGCCCACGATCGGGCACGGTCACCGCAGGGGTGGGCCTCGGACTGGGACCAGGTCGGGCGAGCCACCGAGTCCGCCTACGCCCGAGCCGGGGCGGCGACGTGAGCGGGGTGCGCGTGCGGGCCCTCGGGCCAACCGGTGAGGTGGTGCACGAGCAGCCGTTGGGCCACGGGGTGGACCCGGCCCGGTTGCTGGGCGAGGCCGGGCTGACCCCGCGGTGGAGCGGTGCGCACCGCGGGGACGACGGGGACCTGGTGCTGGACTTTGCCGTGCCGGAGACCGTCCTGCCCGGTGAGGTGGCGCTGCCTTACCAGCGGCCGGCGGCGTATGCCGTGGTCGTGGCCGAACCTGTGCAGGGGCTGCGCTGCCTCCTGCTCACCTCGTTCACCGACGACCCGGCGGGTCGCTGGGGGCTGCCCGGTGGGGGGATCGACCCGGGGGAGGACCCGGCGGTGGCCGTGGTGCGGGAGGTGTGGGAGGAGACGGGGCAGCGGGTGCACATCGACGATCCGCTCCTGGTCTCCAGTGGGCACTGGACCGGTCGCTCCCGAGCCGGTCGGCTGGAGGACTTCCACGCCGTCCGGCTGGTCTACCGCGCCACCTGCCCGCACCCGGCGCCCACGGTCGTGCACGACGTCGGCGGCTCCACCGAGGAGGCGGAGTGGGTGCCACTGGACCTCCTGGGAGGTCGGACATTGGTGGCCTGGACCCGGCCGGTCCTGGAGCAGGCCGGGCTCTGACCTAACCTGGGTCCCCATGGATGCCGTCTACTCCGCCCTGGTCGGGCTGCACCTGCTCGGGATGGCCGCACTGGTCGGCGGCTGGCTCGCCGTCGAGGTGGGGGTCCGGTCGGGCAGCGGCAGCGCTCTCGCCCCGGGGCCGGTAATGCTGTGGGGTGCTCGGCTGCAGCTGCTCACCGGGCTCGCCCTGGTCGGGCTGGGCGAGGCGACCCTCGACAAGGACTACGACTCGGTCAAGATCGCGGTCAAGCTGGTCGTCGCGCTGGCCGTGGTGGCGCTGGTGGAGATCGCCTCGGGGCGGTCGCGGCGGGGACGACCGGTCGCTCCGGTGACCGTGCACGTGGCCGGGGCCTTGGGGGTCCTCAACGTGCTGGTGGCCGTGCTCTGGGGCTGAACAGCCACCACAGCCCCAGCACCGGCAGCACCAGCGGGACGAACAGGTAGCCCTGCCCGTAGACCGACCACACGGTCTGGTCGGGGAAGGCGGCCGGGTCCAGCACACTCCAGGTGCCCACGACCAGCACGCCGAGCAGCTCGATGCCGATCGCGACCACACTCACCTGCCAGGCCCGCTGCCCGGGCAGGGCGAGGGAGACGGTGGCCACGACATACACCAGCGCGGCGAACGCGGACAGCCCGTAGGCCAGCGGGGCGCGCTCCCACTCGGTGAGGATCTGGAAGGTCGCGCGGGACAGCGAGCCGATGACGAAGATCACGTAGAGCGCAAGGATCACCCGACCGGGCCCACTGGTGCGTGGGTTGCGCGGGTTGCTCACATCCCCACCCCGGCCCAGATCTGGGCGGCGCGGGCACACATGACGGCGGCGACGAAGGCGGCGACGGCGAGCACGAGGACGCCCCATCGGGTCTGCTCGTCCCGCGCCCACAGCAGGCCGAGGGCGGGCAGCATGACGATGGTCACCAGGTAGGCCCACAGCTCCCAGACCGGTCCGACCGGTGACTGTCCACCCAGCGAGACGACCAGGTAGCGCAGCACGAAGCCGATCAGCACCACCTGCAGCAGCACGGTGGCGCCCATGGTGACCCGGCCGGGGGCGTGGCCCCGCAGTCCGGCAATCGCGCACAGGGCGGCCACGAGCAGGCCGGTGGTGAGCGAGACCGTGGTCCAGGGATCGAGGTAGCCGGTCGTGGTCCCGCTCATCCGCGCTCCGCCAGCGCATGCAGCGCCGCACCGCTCAGCCGCTGGGTGGTCCAGTCCTGCATCGGCTGGGCGCCCAGATGCCGGTAGACGTCCTGGGCGGGCGTGTTCCAGTCCAGCACGGTCCACTCCATCCGGGGGTAGCCGTGCTCCCGGCACACCTGGGCGAGGGTGGCCATCAGCGCCGTGCCGATGCCGGACCCACGGTGCTCAGGACGCACGTAGAGGTCCTCCAGCCACAGTCCCGGCCGGCCGGTCCAGGTCGAGAAGGTGCGAAACCAGACGGCGATCCCGACCAGGTCACCGTGCTGCTCGGCGACATGCGCCCAGGCCACCGGGTTGCCGTTGTCGGGGAAGAGCGCCTGCTCGTAGCTGTCGACGGTGCCGGTCACGGCGTCCGGCTCCCGCTCGTATGCGGCGAGCTCGTGCACCAGGTCCAGGATGCGGGGCAGGTCGGTGGGGGTGGCGGGGCGGATCACGATCCCCAGGGTATGTCGCAGCTCCGGCGGGCGGTCACCCTCCCGCTCTAGACTGGTCCAGACATGAGCAGCCTCTTCGACGACGTCCCCCTGCCCGGGGTGCCGGTGCCCTCGACCGAGGTGGACGAGGCCGGGGTGCCGGTCTGGGCGCGCACCGGCGCAGGTCCGGCGCCGGACTTCGCGGGTCCGGCGGGAGGCGCCGCGCGTGGGACGTTCGGCGCCGATGCCGGGGTCTCTGGGGGCAGCAACGTCGAGGAGCTGCTGGCCGGGCTCAACCCGCCGCAGCGCGAAGCCGTGGTGCACGCCGGCGGGCCGTTGCTGATCGTGGCCGGTGCCGGGTCGGGCAAGACGCGGGTGCTGACCCACCGGATCGCGCACCTGCTGGGGGAGCGTGGTGCGCAGCCCGGCCAGATCCTGGCGATCACCTTCACCAACAAGGCCGCGGCCGAGATGCGCGAGCGGGTGGAGGCTCTCGTCGGCCCCCGGGCGCGCGTGATCTGGGTCTCCACCTTCCACTCCGCGTGTGTGCGGATCCTGCGCCGCGAGGCCAAGACGGTGGGGTTGAAGTCGTCGTTCTCGATCTACGACGCGGCGGACAGCCAGCGGCTGATGGGCATGGTCATCCGCGACCTGGACCTGGACCCCAAGCGCTACCCGGCGCGAGCGTTCCTGTCCAAGGTGTCCTCGGCGAAGAACGAGCTGCTCGACGAGGACGCCTTCGCCGCGCAGGTCGGCAACAACCACTACGAGCGGATGGTGGCCGAGGCCTACCGGCTCTACCAGCAGCGGCTGCGGCAGGCCAACGCGCTGGACTTCGACGACATCATCTCGCTCACCGTCGGGGTGCTGCAGGCCTTCCCCGGGGTGCGCGAGCACTACCGGCGGCGGTTCCGGTACGTGCTGGTGGATGAGTACCAGGACACCAACCACGCGCAGTACGTCCTGATCAAGGAGCTGGTCGGGCACGAGGGCGATGACACGGGGGTGCCGCCCGCCGCGCTCGCGGTGGTCGGTGACGCCGACCAGTCCATCTACGCCTTCCGCGGTGCCACGATCCGCAACATCGTGGAGTTCGAGCAGGACTACCCGCAGGCCAAGACCATCCTGCTGGAACAGAACTACCGGTCCACGCAGACCATCCTGCGAGCGGCCAACGCGGTCATCGAGCGCAACAGCGCCCGCCGCGACAAGCGGTTGTGGACCGACGCCGGTGGCGGTGCGGGGATTGTCGGCTACGTCGCCGACGACGAGCGTGACGAGGCCTCCTTCGTCGCGCAGCGGATCGACACCCTGGGTGACGAGCACGGCGTACGCCCCGGCGACGTCGCGGTGTTCTACCGCACCAACGCGCAGTCCCGGGCCCTGGAGGAGGTGCTGGTGCGCACCGGCCTGCCCTACAAGGTGGTCGGCGGCACGCGCTTCTACGAGCGGCGCGAGATCAAGGACGCCCTGGCCTACCTGCGGGTGCTGGGCAACCCCGCTGACGACGTCAACCTGCGCCGCATCCTCAACGTGCCCAAGCGCGGGATCGGCGACCGGGCCGAGGGGGCGATCGCGGCGCTGGCCGAGCGCGAGCGCATCCCCTTCGTCGCCGCTCTCGGGCGGCCCGGGGACGCGCCGGCGATCGTGTCCCGGTCGGTGACGGCGATCCGGGGGTTCACCGCGCTGCTCGAAGGGCTGCAGGAGGTGGCGCAGGACCCGCAGACCGGGATCGGCGATCTGGCTGAGGCGATCCTGGACCGGTCCGGCTACCTGTCCGAGCTGCGGGCCAGCTCGGACCCGCAGGACGAGACCCGGGTGGAGAACCTCGCCGAGCTGGTGGCGGTGGCCCGCGAGTTCGACGACAACTACCCCGAGGGGAGTCTTGTCGACTTTCTCGAGCAGGTGTCCCTGGTCGCCGATGCCGACGAGATCCCGGATGGCGGGCCGGGCGCCGACGCGGGTGTGGTGACACTGATGACGCTGCATACGGCCAAGGGGCTGGAGTTCCCCGTGGTGTTCCTGACCGGTATGGAGGACGGCACCTTCCCGCACATGCGCTCGCTCAACGATCCGACCGAGCTGGAGGAGGAGCGGCGGCTGGCCTACGTCGGCATCACCCGGGCCCGGCAGCGGCTCTTCCTGTCCCGGGCGGGGAGCCGGGCGGCGTTCGGCTCGCCGCAGTGGAACCCCCCGTCGCGGTTCCTGGACGAGATCCCCGAGGACGTGCTGACCTGGGAGCGCTCCGACGCTGACCGGGCCGGCTGGCGAGGCCGGCCCAGCGCCTCCAGCCGGCAGTCGAGTGTGGTGCGGCTCGACCCGCGCGGGTCCGGGGCAGCCAGGGGTCCACGGGCCCAGCCGGCGATCTCGGTGGCTGCGGGCGACCGGGTCACCCACGACAGCTTCGGGCTGGGCACCGTCGCGCGGGTCGAGGGGACCGGAGACAACACGATGGCACACGTGGACTTCGGCGAGACCGGGGTCAAGCGGTTGCTGCTGAAGTTCGCCCCCCTGGAGAAGCTGTAACCGGACGCAGTGCGGGTGTCATTCTCAGCACACCACCACCCCGAGTGGTGCCAGCAGGTCCCCGGCGGTGCCGGCGGACACTTCTAACCCGCTGACCCGGTTGTCCCGCACGTCGAGCTCGACCCCGACGCAGTCGATCATCCGGGCGCCGCGCAGGTCGCACTCGCCGAATGTCGCGCCCGACAGGTCGCAGCCGACCAGCTCGACGCGCCGCAGACCGGCACCCGCCAGATGGACCTCGCGCAGCGAGCGGCAGGTGAAGCTCCACCCGGCCAGGTCCAGCATGGACAGCGTGCTGTAGTCGAGCACGCAGTCGCGCCAGCGCATCGGCACCGGCGCGAGGCCGGAGACCGCGGCGGCGGTCCAGTCCACGCCGAGTGCCTTGGTGCCGGTGAGTGTGCACTCGCGGAAGCTCACGCCGCGCACCGAGACCCCGGAGATGTTGCACCCGGTGAAGTCGCACTCCGCGAACGTCGCACCCTGCAGCTGATGCTCGGTCCAGCGGCAGGCGCGCAGGGTGCAGGCCTCCAGCTCGACGTCGCCCAGCGACGTGTCCACCGGCAGCTGGCCGGTGAAGACACGGTCGACGACGAGGGCACCCTTCTCCTGCAGTAAAGCGGTCAGCGGCTCGGCATCGCCCACGGCGGTCTCGAGTCCGTCGTTCATCGTTCCACCCTGCTCTGCTTCATCCCGTCATCGTGGCAGAGCCCAGTGACACGCCCGCTGGGCCGGACCGTGGCCCGGCTGGCGCCTCACGACGTTTTCGCTGGTCAGCGGGTATGTCGGTGGTCGCGCCTAGCGTGTGGGTATGGAGTTGATCAGGCGGGACGCCCGGAGCCGGGATGAGGTCATCGCGGAGCTGCGCGTTGCCTTTCTCGGCTGCGACGCCGGCTGGTCCTGTCCTGGCGCCGTGTGCGGACGCGGAGGGTGTGCAAGAGGTCGTTGACTGGTTGGGTCGTGCGGTCGAGGGGGTGGACGATGCGGGGCGGGTGGACCTGATCGGGCGCCTCGAGGCGGTGAAGGGCGCTGCGGAGGCCACGCAGGCGCGGGTCAGCTGTGCCCTGGCCGAGTCGATCGAGACGGGCCGGGCTGCGGCGGGGGTGGCGGCTGGCAAGCGGTCGGTGGGCGTCGGCGCGCAGGTCGCGCTGGCTCGCCGGGAGTCGCCGTGGCGCGGGTCGCGGCACCTGGGGATGGCCAAGGCCCTGGTGGGGGAGATGCCGGCCACCCTGGCCGCGTTGCAGACCGGGCAGATCAGCGCGTGGGCCGCGACGTTGGTGGTGCGGGCCACGGCGTGCCTGTCCGCGCAGCACCGGGGTCTGGTGGACGCCCGGATCGGGCCGAGGTTGGGGGAGCTGTCAGAGAAGCATCTGGAGGCCTTGGCCCGGTCGTTGGCTTACGAGCTGGACCCGGCCGGGTTCGTGGACCGTGCCCGGCGGGCCGTGTCCGAACGGCGGGTCAGTGTCCGTCCGGCGCCGGACGCGATGGCCTACTTGTCCGCGTTGTTGCCGATGGGTGAGGCGGTGGGGTGCTTCGCCGCGTTGAAGCAGGCCGCTGACGCGGCCCTGGCTGCGGGGACCGTGGTGCCCGGGGAAGGTACCCGGACCCGGGACCAGGTGATGGCCGATGAGCTGGTCACAAGGATCACCGGGGTCAACCCGGCCACCGAAGGGTTCCCGGTGGAGGTGCACGTCGTGATGGACGAGGACACCCTGTTCCACGGCGGCCCCGCCTCAGGGCGGGTCCCGCACGCCGGGCCCATCCCGGCCACCCTGGCGAGGTTGCTGGCCCGCACCGGCTCCACCCGCCCCGCCGCAGAAACTTCCGGGTTCTCCCCGGGGAGAAGGCGTGGGTCCGGCGCCTGTTCAGGAATCCTGGCGACGGGTCGGTGACCGGGCGCGATGCGCGCCGCCGGTTCTTCACCGGGTCCCTGCGCGGCCTGATCATCGCCCGCGACCAGGTTTGTCGCACCCCGTGGTGCGACGCGCCGATCCGGCACGTCGACCACGTCACCCGGCACACCGACCACGTCATCCGGCACACCGACCAGGAGCGCACCGGCGACCCGGGTTCGGGTCCGACGACGGTGAGCAACGGGGCCGGGCTGTGCGAGGCGTGCAACTACACCAAGGAAGCCCCCGGCTGGGCCGCTCGCGCCGAGATCAGCGACGACGGGGTGCAAACTATCCACACCAGCACCCCCACCGGCCACATCTACACCTCACGACCCCCACCGGCAGTGGAGACCCTCACCGGCCCCGCACCACCAGGCCGAGACTCACCGGCAAACTCTCCCCCGGCCGGCACCGACTGGACCGACACCGGCTGACCGCGCAAGGGCGCAGTGGCGTGGAGGCTTCCCCCCGCACCGTGGCGCACCGGCTGGGACCGCCGCTACTGTGGATCGATGAGGCCGTTGACCGTGCTCGGAGCAGGGCTGCTGATGGCCTGGCTGCACCTGCCGCTGGGTTGGCTGCTGGTGATCTGGGGAGCCTGGCAGCTGCGCGGCCGCGCACCGGCGTTCGACTGGGCCATCGTGGCCGCATGCGTCGGGCTCGTCTCGATGTCGGGGGGCGCCGACCCGATCAGCCTCTGGGATGTCGTTGCCGTTCACAGCGTGTTCGTGGTCGCGGACATCGCGGTCTGCACGGGCATCCTGCAGCTGTTCGCACCCAGCACCGACTATGCCGCAGCGGCTCGCCGGTTGCGTCTGGTCCTCCCCGTGGCTTCGGCATTGACGGTCCTGTCGTGGTGGCCGACCCATGGCGAGCTCACCGGCAGTGGCGCATGGGGAGTGGTGATGGTTCTCGTCGGCCTGGCCTACATCCTCGTGAGCCTGGCCCTTCTGCGCCTCCTCTACGTCGCCCGGCAGGAGCCGCAGGCGCAGTCAGGACACTCCGTTTCAGCTGTGAAGGCAACGTAGGGGCGCCTCATCCGCCATCGTCCTGGGAAGCATCCCGGTCAGGGGGTTGTGGGCTTACCGAGGGTGTAGACGATAGGGAGCAACTTGCCCAGGAACTGGAATACCTCCCAGTGCAGATTGGCCTCGACGTGCTTCACCGCTGAGCGCCCGTGCACGGAGACCAGCTCATCCCAGCGGCGCCGCAGTCGAGCCAGTTGCAGGAGCTTCCTCGACACCGGTCCAGTGCGCTCCTCGGCGTACTCGCGCCACTGCGTACCGATCTCGTCGACCTGCTCGATCAGGAGCCCGGCCTCGGTGAACGCCGTCTCGAGACGGGACCTGTCGAGGTTGCCGTAGACGTTGCCCATGTGACTCCGAAGCAGCGCCTCGTCCTGCTCACTGACAAGCTCGGTCGCTACAGTCGTGAAGACCACCGCGCATCCACCCGGTCTGAGAACGCGCGCCACCTCTGCCAGGGCCGGCTCCAGCGGGTCGACCTGCTCGAGCACGTCCTGGCACCAGACGAAGTCCACCTGCCTGTCAGGCATGGGTAGCTGATGCAGGGAGGCTTGCACCACCACAGCGCGGTCACTGAGTCCTGCCTCGGCGACGACGCGACGCGCCTCCTCGACGTGACCGGGGACGGGCTCGACGCCCACGCCAGTGGTCCCCGTCGTCGCCTGCAGGAGCTCCACGAGGTGCGTGGCGTCGCGGCAGCCAGCGTCGAGGATGAATTCACCGGAGCGGATGATTCTGATCGCCAACTCGAGCAGCGACTGCGGACCAAGCGGGTCCAAGCTCCGGTTGAGGTCTGCATAGATGGTCCACATAGCGGGGCTGTATACCCGGGTCAGCTGCTCGAGGTTCCTCGCCTCCATGGTCGGAGTCTTGCAGCGATCCTGAGCTGAATCGACTCAGTATCGGGGTGATCGCGACCAACGGCACAACCCGGATCGGTGAGTTTACGATCCCCGGGTGATCTCCACGGTGCTGTTCGACCTCGACGACACGTTGGTCGACGTCGCCGGCGCTGCTCGCGTCGCGGTGCTCCCGTGGGCGGCAGAAATCGGGGTGAGCGGGCAACCGGAGGAGATCGCGCGTCGGTGGGCAGCGATCTCGGAGCCGCACTACCGCCGCTACCAGCGCCGCTAGGTGACGTTCGCAGCAGCGCCGAGCCCGGGTCCGGGAGCTGGCTCCGCACCTGGACCTGACCAACGACGAGGCCGCCGACACAGCATTCGCCGCATACCTCGCCCGATACGAAGCCGCGTGGGTGTGCTTCGACGACGCGATCCCCGCACTGCGTCGTCTGCGAGCGCATGGCTTGACTGTCGGCATCTTCACCAACGGCGAGCAGGCCCACCAGGAGCTGAAGCTCGACCTCGTGGGCCTGCGTGACGAGGTGCTCGCAGCGTTCGGCTGCGGCCTCCAGGCCCTGTTGCTGGACCGCGGCGATCGGTATGCCGACGCGACGGTGCCACGCATCCGCACCCTGGAGGAGGTGGACGGTTGGCTCCGGAGCGCAGACGGTCCGGCTCCGGACGGACACCGGCGATCGGGATGAGGTCTGCCAGCGGCTGATCGGCCCATGCCACCCGCCGGGAGTGCGCTAGCCTGCCCAGCATGACCAACTCACCGTTGCGCGTGGTCGTCGCCAAGCCCGGCCTGGACGGGCACGATCGGGGCGCCAAAGTCGTGGCGCGCGCCCTGCGCGACGCCGGCGTCGAGGTCATCTACACCGGGTTGCACCAGACCCCGGAGCAGATCGTGGAGGCTGCGATCCAGGAGGATGCCGACGCGGTGGGGCTCTCGGTGCTGTCCGGAGCGCACATGACCCTCTTCCGCAAGGTGATCGACCTGCTGGAGCAGCGCGACGCCTCCGACATCGTGGTCTTCGGGGGTGGGATCATCCCAGAGGCCGACATGCCCGAGCTCAAGGAGATGGGCGTCGCCCGCATCTTCACCCCCGGCGCGACGACCGTGGAGATCACCCAGTGGGTCCGGGACAACCTGGCCCGCGACTGACCGCATACGCCGACTTGGACACCAGAGCCCCCATGACGGACCACCCGCCGACCGAGAGCCAGCCCACCACCGACCCGATGGGATGTTGAGACATGGATCTTTTCGAGTACCAAGCCAGGGACATGTTCGAGAAGCACGGTGTCCCCGTGCTCGCCGGCGAGGTCATCACCGATCCGGCGGACGCTGCGGAGGTCGCCGAGCGGGTCGGCGCGGACAGCGGCGGCGTGGTCGTCGTCAAGGCCCAGGTCAAGACCGGGGGCCGGGGCAAGGCCGGCGGGGTCAAGCTGGCGAAGTCTGCGCAGGAGGCCCAGCAGCATGCTGACGACATCCTCGGCATGGACATCAAGGGCCACACCGTGGGGACGGTGATGATCGCCCAGGGGGCCCAGATCGAGGAGGAGTACTACTTCTCGCTGCTGCTGGACCGCACCAACCGTGCCCTGCTGGCCATGTGCAGCAAGGAGGGCGGGGTCGAGATCGAGACCCTCGCCGTCGAGCGACCCGAGGCCTTGGCCAAGGTCGCGGTCGACCCGCTGGTCGGGATCGATGAGGCCAAGGCTGCCGAGATCGTCGAGCAGGCCGGCTTCACCAGCGACCAGCAGGCCATCGCCGAGACCCTGCAGACGCTGTGGACCGTCTACCACGAGGAGGACGCCACGCTGGTCGAGGTCAACCCCCTGGTCAAGACCCAGGACGGGCGGATCATCGCGTTGGACGGCAAGGTCACCCTCGACGAGAACGCCGACTTCCGGCACGACGACCGCGCCGGTCTGGTCGACAGCGGCGCGGCCGACCCGCTGGAGGCCAAGGCCAAGGAGAAGGGCCTCAACTACGTCAAGCTCGACGGCAACGTCGGCATCATCGGCAACGGCGCAGGCCTGGTCATGTCCACCCTCGACGTCGTGGCCTACTCAGGCCAGGAACTGGGGGAGCAGGACGGCGTGCTCGCCACCCCCGCCAACTTCCTGGACATCGGCGGCGGCGCCTCGGCCCAGGTGATGGCCGACGGTCTCGAGGTCATCCTCGGCGACGAGCAGGTGCGCTCCGTCTTCGTCAACGTCTTCGGCGGCATCACCGCCTGCGACGCCGTGGCCACCGGCATCGTGCAGGCTCTGGAGCTGCTCGGTGACAAGGAGAACAAGCCCCTGGTGGTGCGTCTCGACGGCAACAACGTGGACGAAGGCCGGCGCATCCTTGCGGACGCCGCGCACCCAATGGTCACCTTGGCCGACACCATGGACGGCGGCGCCCGCAAGGCCGCCGAGCTGGCCCTCGACCCGACCTCCTGACGACGACGAAGGAACGACACGACATGGCAATCTTTCTCGACCACGACTCCACCATCATCGTCCAGGGGATGACCGGCTCCGAGGGCCGCAAGCACACCCAGCGGATGCTGCACTCCGGCAGCAAGGTCGTCGGCGGGGTGAATCCCTCCAAGGGCGGGCAGAGCGTCGACTTCGAGGACGGCGTGCAGGTGCCGGTCTTCGCCTCGGTGGCCGAGGCGATGGAGGCGACCGGCGCCAACGTCACCGTCATCTTCGTCCCCGCCAAGTTCACCAAGGCCGCGGTCGTCGAAGCCGTCGACGCCGGCATGCCGCTGGCGGTGGTGATCACCGAGGGGGTGCCGGCCAAGGACACGGCCGAGTTCTACACCTACGCCCAGCAGGCCGGCACCACGCGCATCATCGGCCCCAACTGCCCCGGCCTGATCAGCCCCGGACAGTCCAACGCCGGCATCATCCCCTCCGACATCACCACCGCAGGGCGGATCGGCCTGGTGTCCAAGTCAGGCACGCTGACCTACCAGATGATGTATGAGCTGCGCGACATCGGCTTCACCAGCTGCGTCGGCATCGGCGGCGACCCGGTCATCGGCACCACCCACATCGACTGTCTGAAGGCCTTCGAGGAGGACCCCGAGACCGACGCCATCGTGCTGATCGGCGAGATCGGCGGTGACGCCGAGGAGCGGGCCGCGGACTACATCAAGGAGCACGTCACCAAGCCGGTCGTGGGCTACGTCGCCGGGTTCACCGCGCCCGAGGGCAAGACGATGGGCCACGCCGGGGCAATTGTGTCCGGCTCCTCCGGCACCGCCGAGGCCAAGAAGGAGGCTTTGGAGGCGGCCGGGGTGCGGGTGGGCAAGACACCCTCACAGGCTGCGGAGCTGATGCGCGAGATCATCAAGGACCTGGCCGGCTGACCCCGCAGATCGCACAATCTGCACATCGCTCGGTGCGCCTCCGCCGCCCAGGCGGCTGGGGCGGTGACGATGCTCGGGTCATGACTGTCCAGGAGCGTCTCGCCGCACTGCGTGAGCAGACCCCCGTCCCGCCGACATTCGTCGTGGCGGTCGCCCGCCGAGTCCGCGCGCTCACCATGGCCGTGGCGGCCGGAGTGCTGGCCGGGCTCGTGGGATGGCTCATCGTCGCCGTGCCGGTGCTTCTGGCCTGGGTCGGCGACCCGTTCAGCTCGGTCAGCGTGTGGCAGTCCCTCGGCATCGCCGGCAACCTGTGGGCCCTGGCGCATGGCGGGTTGGTCAGCACACCGGACGTCTCGGTGCGGCTGTCCCCCTTGTTGCTCACGGTGGTGCCGATCCTGCTGACCCGGTATGCCGTGGGCCAGGTGCTCGCCGAGCCGCCCTCCCAAGCGGCATCGACCCACATCGGCGGCTTCGCGGGAGCCTGGACCGCGCTGCGGGCCACCGAGCTGGTCGTCTTCGTCGCGGGGTATGCCGGCATCGGGCTCCTCGTGGCGGGGCTGGCGGGGCTGGGCCAGGCCGGAGTACCGGTGGCACCGTTGCTTCCCGGCCTGGTCTGGGTGCCGCTGCTGGGCATCGTGCTGGCCCTGGTGCGCGAGCGCCGGGTCCAGGAGCACCCCACGATCGACGCTGCCCTGCGCTGGCTCGCGCTGCGCACCCCCATGCTCATCCGCCGCGGCCTCGCGCCGGCCGGCGAGGCCTTGGCCGGTCTGATGGTGGCGGCCCTGCTCGTCGTCGTGGCCCTCGTGGTCGTGCGCATCGGCCGGATCGGGACGCTCACCCAGGCTCTCGACGCGGGTTGGACCGGCATCGTCGTGCTGAGCCTCGGCCAGCTCCTGCTCCTGCCCAACATGCTGATCTGGGCGCTGGGCTGGCTGACCGGCCCCGGGGTCAGCGTGGGCAGCGTGCACATCGGCTGGCAGCAGGCCACGGGTGGTGACCTGCCGCTGGTCCCGGTGCTCGCCGCGCTGCCCGAGCCCGGGGCGCTGCCCGAGCTGGTGTGGCTGGTCAGTGCGGTGCCGGTGCTCGCCGGGGCCTGGCTGGGCTGGCGCGGCGCGGGGTCGGCCGCGCGGCTGGCGTCCTGGTGGAGCAAGGCCCAGGTGGCCCTGGCTGCGGCCCTGATGATCACCGCCGTGGTGCTGGTGCTGTCCTGGCTGGCCAGCGGCGGTCTGACCCCGGGGTTGCTGGGCACGGTGGGCGTCCAGCCGCTACGAGTCGCGGGCGCCCTGCTGGGTGAGCTGCTGCTCGGCGCGACGGTGATGGTGACCGTGCTGCACCTGGCCCGTCGCCGACTCTGAACGGGCCGGGCGCCCGACTCCGTTAGGCTCCCTGCACGTGAGCGCTGCCCTGCCCGTCGTCGTGCTCGTCTCCGGTGCCGGGAGCAACCTGCAGGCGCTCATCGACGCGCAGACCACCCCCGGCTACGGCGCCCGCATCGTCGCGGTCGGCGCGGACCGGCCGGGCACTGGGGCGCTCGCCAGAGCCGAGGCCGCCGGCATACCCGGCTTCGTCTGTGCCGTGCCCGACCACCCGGACCGGTCCGCCTGGGACGATGCCCTCGCCCGGCACCTCGCCGCATACCTGCCGGAGTGTCCTCGCGGTGGCCTCGTCGTCAGCGCCGGCTTCATGAAGATCCTCGGCCCCACCGCCTTGCGGTGCGCCACCGTGCTCAACACCCACCCGGCCCTGCTGCCAGCCTTCCCCGGCGCCCACGCCGTGCGGGACGCCCTGGCCCACGGCGTCCGGGTCACCGGCTGCACGGTGCACCTGGTCGACGCAGGGGTCGACACCGGGCCGATCCTGGCCCAGTGGGCCGTGCCGGTGCGCACCGGCGACTCCGAGGCCACCCTGCACGAGCGGATCAAGGCCGTCGAGCGCGACCTGCTCGTGCGCACCGTGCACCGGCTGGCCACCCGCGGCCACACCATCACCGACAGGAAGGTCACCATCCCGTGAGCACCACTGACGAGGCGCGCCCCCTGCGTCGCGCCCTGATCTCGGTCTACGACAAGACCGGCCTTGAGGAGCTGGCGACAGGACTGCACGAGGCCGGAGTCGCCGTGGTGTCCACCGGCTCCACCGCCGCCCGCATCCAGGCTGCCGGAGTGCCGGTGACCACCGTGGAGGAGCTCACCGGCTTCCCCGAGTGCCTGGACGGCCGGGTCAAGACGCTGCACCCCCGGGTGCACGCGGGCCTGCTGGCCGACACCACCAACCCCTACCACGTGCAGCAGCTGGCCGACCTCGACATCGAGGGGTTCGACCTGGTGGTCGCCAACCTCTACCCGTTCGCCGACACCGTCGCCTCCGGCGCGAGCCCGCAGGCGTGCGTCGAGCAGATCGACATCGGCGGGCCCACCATGGTCCGGGCGGCGGCCAAGAACCACGCCAGCCTCGCGGTGGTCACCCAGTCCTCGGCATACCCCGGCGTCGTCCTGGCCGCGCAGACCGGCGGCTTCACCCTCGCGCAGCGGCAGCAGCTGGCCGCGCAGGCCTTCGTGCACACCGCGACGTATGACGTGCACGTCGCCTCCTGGATGGGCAACGTGCTCACCGACACCAGCGACGGCACCGGCTTCCCCGCGTGGGTCGGGGCCACCTGGGCGCGCGCCGACGTGCTGCGCTACGGGGAGAACCCGCATCAGCGCGCCGCCCTCTACACCCAGGGGGCAGACGCGCCGGGTCTCGCGCAGGCCGAGCAGCTGCACGGCAAGGCGATGTCCTACAACAACTGGGTCGACACCGATGCTGCCTGGCGCGCGGCGCACGACCACGGCGACCAGCCGACTGTGGCGATCATCAAGCACGCCAACCCGTGTGGCATCGCCGTCGGCCCGGACATCGCGCAGGCCCATGCCCGGGCCCACGCCTGTGACGCGGTGTCCGCCTACGGCGGGGTCATCGCCGCCAACCGGCCGGTGACCGCCGAGCTGGCCCGCACCGTGGTGGACATCTTCACCGAGGTGGTCATCGCCCCGGACTTCGAGGAGAAGGCCCTGGCCGTGCTGCGGTCGAAGAAGAACCTGCGGCTGATCAAGGCCGAGGCTCTCGCCCGCGGGGGTGCGGAGATCCGGCCGATCTCCGGCGGTCTGCTGATGCAACAGCGGGATCTGGTCGACGCCGAGGTGGACGACGGGGGTGATGACCCCAGCCGCTGGCGGCTGGTCGCCGGCCAGGCCGCGGACGACGGGGCACTGGCCGACCTGGCCTTCGCCTGGCGGGCAGTGCGGGCGGTGAAGTCCAACGCCGTCCTGCTGGCCGACGGGGGGGCCAGCGTGGGCATCGGCATGGGTCAGGTCAACCGGGTCGACAGCTGCCACCTCGCGGTGCGCCGCGCAGGCGACCGCGCGCGCGGATCGGTGGCGGCCTCCGATGCCTTCTTCCCCTTCGCCGACGGGCTGCAGGTGCTGCTGGGGGCCGGGGTGCGCGCCGTGGTCGCGCCCGGAGGCTCGATCCGGGACGCCGAGGTCACCGCGGCCGCGCAGGATGCGGGTGTGACGATGTACTTCACCGGCACCCGCCACTTTGCACACTGAGTCCGCGCGGACCCAGGTCCTGGCGCTCGCGGCCGCGTTCGCCACCGGTGCCCTGCTGGCCCTGCAGTCAAGGCTCAACGGCCGGCTCGCGGAGACCGTGGGAGGGTTCCCGGCGGCCTGGGTCAGCTTCGGCTCGGGTCTGCTGATCCTCAGCGTGCTGCTGGTGCGGGCCGAGCACCGGTCCCGGCTGGGCAGGGTCTGGGTGGCGGTCCGCTCCGGCCGGCTGCGCTGGTGGCAGGTCCTCGGCGGGGTCAGCGGGGGGCTGCTGGTCGGCACCCAGACGTATGCCGTGCCGTTGGTCGGCGTGGCGGCCTTCCTGATCGCCACCATCGGCGGGCAGGCGCTCAGCGCCCTGCTCGTCGACCGGCAGGGTCTGGGCCCGGCGCCGGCGGTGCCGTTGTCCGGTGTCCGCATCGCGGCGGCGATCACCGCGGTGGCCGGGGTGGCGATCGCCGCCACGGCGGGCGGGGGATCCGGGGGCCGGGCGACCCTCGGCCTGGTCCCGGTGCTGCTGGCCTTCGGGGTGGGGATGCTGCTGGCGGTGCAGCAGGCGTTCAACGGCCGGGTCAACACCGTGACCGGCGCACCGACGGCCACCGCCTGGCTCAACTTCGCGACCGGCAGCGCGACCCTGGTGCTGGTCGGCACCGTGCCCGTCGCGTTGTCCGGAGGCCCGGAGCGCTGGGACGCGCCGGCCTGGGCGTGGTGGGGCGGTCTGTGCGGAGTGGTCTTCATCGCTCTCACGGCGTGGGCGGTGCAGCACCTCGGGGTGCTGCTCTTCGGCCTGGTGACCATCACCAGCCAGATGGCCACCGCTCTGGTGCTGGATCTGGGCAACCCGGCCACCCGCGACCAGGTCGGGGCACAGATGCTCACCGGGGTGGCGATCACCGTCCTGGCCGCCGGCGCCGCGGCCGCGGCGGCCCAGTCCGACCGGCGCTCGGCCCGGCGCAGCGCTGTCCCGGCGAGCCCGGCCTAGAGTTGCGGCCATGACCGCACGCATCCTGGACGGCAAGGCCGTGTTGGCGACCATCAAGCTCGAGCTGACCGAGCGGGTCGCCGTCCTGGCGCAGCGCGGCGTGGTGCCCGGCCTGGGCACCGTGCTGGTCGGCGACGACCCCGGCAGCGCGTGGTACGTCAACGCCAAGCACCGCGACTGCGCCGAGATCGGCATCGCCTCGCTGCGCCGCGACCTGCCCGCCGGGACCGGCCAGGCCGAGGCCGAGCACGTGGTCGACGAGCTCAACGCCGACCCCACATGCACGGCATTCCTGGTGCAACAGCCGACCGGACTCGACGAGTTCGCCATCCTGTCCCGCGTCGACCCGGACAAGGACGTCGACGGTCTGCACCCGCACAACCTCGGCTCGCTCGTGCTGGGCGAGCCGGCACCGCTGCCGTGCACCCCGATCGGGGTCGTCGAGCTGCTGCGCCGGTATGACGTGCCGCTGGCCGGTGCCGACGTGGTCGTCGTGGGCCGTGGTCTCACCGTCGGTCGTCCGCTCGGGCTCATCCTCACCCGCCGCTCGGAGAACGCGACGGTGACGTTGTGCCACACCGGCACCCGCGACCTCGCGGCGCACACCCGCCGGGCCGACGTCGTGGTGTCGGCCGCGGGAGTGCCCGATCTGGTGTCTGCCGACATGGTCAAGCCGGGCGCCGCGGTGCTCGACGTGGGCGTCGCCCGCCGCGACGGCAAGATCGCCGGCGACGTGCACGCCGAGGTGGCCGAGGTCGCCGGGTGGGTCTCGCCCAACCCTGGTGGCGTCGGACCGATGACGCGCGCCATGCTGTTGAGCAACGTCGTCGCCGCAGCCGAGCGCGCCGCCGACTCGTGACCGGACCCGGCGGCTGGCGCACCGGGCAGCCCCTCGGCGCCTGGTGGCTGCTGCCACTCGGGCTGGCCGCCGCGCTGGCCGTGCTGCTGACCGGTGGGCTGCGCACCTACGGCTACACCCTCGCGGTCACGCTCGCCGTCGCGGCCCTGGTCCGGCTGCTGCTGCCCAAGGAGCACAGCGGAGGGCTGGTCGTCCGCTCCCGGGCCTGGGACGTCGTCTCGCTGCTGGTGCTGAGCGTGGCCGCCGCCGTGCTCACCGCCAGCCTGGTCATCCGCTGATTTGCTATGGACCACCAACCTCCGTGGGAAGCCCCGTTCATCGCCCCACGTCGGAGGTCGACGGTGAACGCCACGGCGTCTGGGATCTGTACGATCCGCAGGCAGGCGAGGTCAGGCCCGCGGTGGTCTTCGTGCACGGCGGACCACTGGCGCCGGACGTGCCGGTCTCGCCCCGCAACTGGCCGGTCTTCACCGGGTACGGCGCGCTGGCCGTGGCAGCCGGGCTCGTGGGCGTCACCGTGGATCACCCGCTGCACGGTCCGGGCGACTACGCCTCGGCATACGACGTCGTGCTGCGAGCGGTCGAGCAGGTGCGCGGCGACGCCCGGGTGGACGCTCAGCGGGTAGCGGTGTGGGTGTTCTCCGGCGGTGGACCGCTCCTGACCCCGCTCCTGCGTGCTCGAACGCCGTGGCTACGCTGCCTCGCAGCCAGCTACCCGGTGCTGGATGCTCGCCCCGGCCGAGAGCTGCCCGCCGGCTTCCGGCCGATCGAGGCCGTGCATCGGGCGGTGCGCCTGGTGGCCACAGCGCTGCGCGGCTGACCTGGCCGGCGCGTCAGCTCTGCGAGAGCAACCCCAGCTCCGTCACCGCGTCGCGCTCCTGCTCCAGCTCGGCGACCGAGGCGTCGATCTTGGCCCGGGAGAAGTCGTCGATCTCCAGCCCCTGGACGATCGACCAGTCACCGCCGGACGTGGTGACCGGGAAGGAGGAGATCAGCCCCTCGGGCACCTCGTAGGAGCCATCGGAGAGCACGGCCATCGAGACCCAGTCACCCTCGGGCGTGCCGGCCAGCCAGTCGCGGGTGTGGTCGATGGTCGCGGAGGCCGCGGAGGCGGCGGAGGAGGAGCCTCTCGCCTCGATGACGGCGGCACCACGCTTGCCTACGGTCGGGATGAAGGTGTCCTCGATCCAGGACTGGTCGTCGACGACCTCCACCGCCGCGCGCCCTCCCACCTCGCAGTGGAACAGGTCGGGGTACTGCGTGGCCGAGTGGTTGCCCCAGATGGTCATGGTGCGGATGTCGGTGACCGGGCTGCCGGTGCGGTGGGCCAGCTGGGCCAGGGCACGGTTGTGGTCCAACCGGGTGAGCGCGGAGAACCGCTCGGTCGGGATGTCGGGAGCGCTGTGTATGGCGATCAGCGCATTGGTGTTGGCCGGGTTGCCGGTGACCGTGATCCGCACGTCGTCGGCGGCGTGGTCGTTCAGCGCCTTGCCCTGGCCGGTGAAGATTCCCCCGTTGGCCTCGAGCAGGTCGGCGCGCTCCATACCCTTGCTGCGCGGCCGCGCTCCCACCAGCAACGCGACGTTGGCCCCGTCGAACACGACGTTCGGGTCGTCCCCGATCTCCACCCCGGACAGCAGGGGGAACGCGCAGTCGTCGAGCTCCATCACGACACCCTCGAGCGCACCCAGCGCCGGCGTGATCTCCAGCAGCCGCAGCTGCACCGGGGTGTCCTTGCCGAGCAGCTCCCCGGCGGCGATGCGGAACAGCAGGTTGTAGCAGATCTGACCTGCGGCGCCGGTGACGGCGACCTTGACGGGCGTGCGGTCCACGGTATGTTGACCCTTCCGATCGGGGGAGTGCGAACATCTACGACGGTAGCAGCGCAGCGCCCGCGCCGGCAGTCCGCCGGCAGTCCGCCGGCACGTGAGCAGGCTGCGTGCGCGGTAGCCTGAGCCGCATGTCGACGATCATCTACACCCTGACCGACGAGGCCCCGATGCTGGCCACGCACTCGCTCAAGCCCGTCGTCGAGGCGTTCGCCTCCACCGCCGGCGTGGAGGTGCAGACGCGCGACATCTCCCTGGCGGGGCGGATCCTGGCGGCCTTCGGCGACCGGCTTCCACACGACCAGCAGGTGCCTGACGCGCTGGCCGAGCTGGGTGAGCTGACCGGGTCGCCCGAGGCCAACATCGTCAAGCTGCCCAACATCAGCGCTTCACTGCCCCAGCTCAAGGCGGCGATCACCGAGCTGCAGGACCAGGGGGTGCAGCTGCCCGACTACCCGGAGTCCCCGCAGACCGAGCAGGAGCGCGACACGCGGGCCCGCTACGACTCGGTCAAGGGCAGCGCCGTCAACCCGGTGCTGCGGCAGGGCAACTCCGACCGGCGCGCCCCGGCCTCGGTGAAGAGCTTCGCCCGGGCGCACCCGCACTCGATGGGGGACTGGTCGGCCGACTCCCGGACCCGGGTCGCCACGATGGGCGCCGGTGACTTCCGCTCCAACGAGCAGTCCGTGGTGCTGGAGCACGACGACACACTCCAGATCGTCCTGGAGGACGGTGAAGGCAGCAGGACGGTGCTCAAGGAGTCGGTGCCCGTCACGGCAGGCGAGGTCGTCGACGGCACGGTGCTGCGTGCGGCCGAGCTGGAGGAGTTCCTGAGCGACCAGATCGCCCGGGCCAAGGACGACGGAGTGCTCTTCTCGCTGCACCTGAAGGCCACCATGATGAAGGTTTCCGACCCGATCATCTTCGGGCACGCGGTCAAGGCCTTCCTGCCCGAGGTCTTCGCCACCTACGGCAAGGCGCTGGCGCAGGCGGGTCTGAGCCCCAACAACGGCCTCGGCGGCATCCTCGCCGGCCTCGATGAGCTGCCCGCAGACGTCCGGGACGAGGTGCGGTCCGCCATCGAGAGCGGCCTGGCGGCCGGCCCCGAGATGGCGATGGTCGACTCCGACAAGGGCATCACCAACCTGCACGTGCCCAGCGACGTGATCGTCGACGCCTCCATGCCGGCCATGATCCGCACGTCCGGTCAGATGTGGGCCCCCGACGGTGAGCCGGCCGACACCCTCGCGGTGATCCCGGACAGCAGCTACGCCGGCGTCTACCAGGCGGTGCTCGACGACTGCCGTGAACACGGCGCCTTCGACCCGACCACGATGGGCTCGGTGCCCAACGTCGGCCTGATGGCCAAGGCCGCCGAGGAGTACGGCAGCCACGACAAGACCTTCGAGATCGAGGCGGCAGGCACCGTGCAGGTCGTGGACAGTAGCGGGTCCGTGCTGATCGAGCACGAGGTCGCCCCGGGGGACATCTGGCGGGCCTGCCAGACCAAGGACGTCGCCATCCGGGAGTGGGTGTCCCTGGCGCTCACCCGGGCCCGGGCCTCGCAGACCCCCGCGGTGTTCTGGCTGGACCGGCAGCGTCCCCATGATGCTCACCTGATCGCCAAGGTCGAGGAGTACCTCGCAGACGAGGACACCGACGGCCTCGACCTGCAGACCATGGCCCCTGTCGAGGCCACGGCATACACGCTGGAGCGCTTGCGCCAGGGCGAGGACACCATCTCGGTCACCGGCAACGTGCTGCGCGACTACCTGACCGACCTGTTCCCCATCCTGGAGCTGGGCACCAGCGCCAAGATGCTCTCGGTCGTGCCGCTGATCAGCGGCGGCGGCCTGTTCGAGACCGGCGCCGGGGGCTCGGCGCCCAAGCACGTGCACCAGCTCGTCTCCGAGAACCACCTGCGCTGGGACAGCCTCGGGGAGTTCCTGGCCCTGGCCGTGAGCTTCGAGCACCTGGCGCAGGTCACCGACAACCCGCGTGCCCAGGTGCTGGCCGACACCCTGGACCGGGCCACCGGCACCCTGCTGGAGGAGGGTCGCTCGCCCAGCCGCAAGGTCGGCGAGATCGACAACCGGGGCAGCCACTTCTACCTGGCGCTCTACTGGTCACAGGAGCTGGCCGCGCAGGCCGACGACCCCGATCTCGCGCAGGCCTTCACCCAGGTCGCCGAGGAGCTGGCCGGGCACGAGGAGCAGATCGTCGGCGAGCTGGCGCAGGTGCAGGGCGAGGCGGTCGAGCTCGGTGGCTACTACCGTCCCGACCCGGAGAAGGTCGCCTCGGTGATGCGGCCCTCGTCCACCCTCAACCGCATCCTCGCCGACCTCAGCGCCGGCTAGCGCCGGTTAGCGTGGGCTAGCGCCGGAGCTGCGCCGCACGAAGTCGGCCAGGTCGCCCGCCTGCTGCACCCGCGAGGGCTGGTGGACATACATCATGTGCCCGGCCGGGTAGTAGTGGTGCTCGATCCGCTCGGCCGCGTCCTGCGCCGGTATGTCGAGGCCGTGCAGCACCTCCTCCGCGGCGTGGAACGGGGTCGCGCCGTCATACCAGCCGTAGGCCACGTGCACCCGCAGGTGCGGGTTGGCCCGCATGGCCCGGGCCAAGCGGGGGGTGACGTCGACCGGGCGGCCCTCGAAGTCGGCGTACGACCACGGATGCACCCGGGAGGAGATCTGCTCGTAGTGCAGGTCGGACTCATAGCCGAGCTCGGCGCGCACCAGGTGGTTGAAGGCGGCGCCGTAGGGTCCGGCGATCGCGTCGTGCGAGGGGTCGGCGTCGAACGTCTCGGCGTTGACGGCCTTGACCGGCCCGGTGAAGCGGGAGTCCAGCCGCCCGAGCGCCAGGCCGCGGTCGCGCAGCAGCTCGGTGAAGAAGCGGATGTGCTCGATCCGCAGGTCGGCCCGGTCCACCCACGCCGGCGACAGCCCGGTCAGCCCGGCGATCGTCGCGACGTGCTGCTCGCGCTGCGCCCCCACCAGGCGGTGCCCTCGCGACAGCGCCCAGGGGTAGTCGCGCTCGCAGTAGTCGCGGGCCTCCTGCACCACGTCCGTCAGCGGCCGGTCTCCGTGCAGCCCGTGGAAGTGGGCCACCGCGGCATACGTGGGCAGGAAGCTGACGAAGGCCCGGTCGGTGTCCGGCTCCACGAGGCCGATGGAGCCCAGGTCGAGCACCGAGGAGATCAGCATCAGCCCGTTGACGAACAGGCTGTAGCGGGTCTGCAGGTGATCGGCCAGGGCGGCCGCCCGCAGGGTGCCGTAGGACTCCCCGGCCAGGAACTTCGGCGACATCCACCGCTGGTTGCGGGTCGTCCACAGCCGGATGACCTCACCGATCGACTCGATGTCACCGCTCAACCCGTGGTAGCCCTTCGGCTTGCCACCCTCGACGGCGCGCGAGTACCCGGTGGAGACCGGGTCGATGAAGACCAGGTCCGAGACCGCAAGCAGCGACTCGGCGTTGTCGACCAGGTCGTAGGGCGGCCCGAGCAGCTCCCCGACGTCGCCCATCACCACCCGGCGCGGTCCCAGCACGCCCAGGTGCAGCCAGACCGAGGAGGATCCCGGGCCGCCGTTGAAGGCGAAGGTCACTGGTCGCGAGCGGTCCCCATCGTCCACGACGTAGGAGGTCAGGAACACCTCCGCCTTCGGCTTGACCCCGGTGAAGACGCCGTCGTCGTAGACCTCCTCCCGCAGCACGATCCGGCCCGCCGTCGCGGTGTAGGACAGCTGCTCGCCGGACACCTCCAGGGTGTGCGCGGTGGTGACCAGGTCGTCGGTGGGGGTGGTGTCGCGGTCCGCTGCCGGGGTGCCGGGCTTGGGGTCCGCGGCTGCGCCCTCATCCGGTGCGGCCAAGTCGTCGTTCGCCATGGCCCGACTGTATGCCGAACCGACGGACGGTATCGTCGGTGGGCGTGGATCAACCGGAGCCTCACACGATCACCGCAGGGGTCGCGGTGCCGATACCCGACCCGTGGGGATGCCAGCTGCAGCAGGCCCGGACCGGTTTCGGCGATCACCGGGCCGCCCGCATCCCGACGCACATCACGCTGCTGCCCCCCACGGCCATGCCCTTCGAGGCGCTTCCGGAGCTGCGCGCGCACCTGCGGGAGGTCGCAGGCCACCAACCGGCGTTCCCCGTCGTCCTGCGCGGCACCGGCACCTTCCGGCCCGTCTCCGACGTGGTGTTCGTCCAGGTCGCGCAGGGGATCGCGGAGTGCGAGATCCTGGAGCGCCGGGTGCGCTCCGGACGGGTCGCCACCGAGTCGGTGTTCCCCTACCACCCGCACGTGACGGTGGCGCAAGACATCGGGCGGGCGGCGCTGGACCGGGCCTTCACCGAGCTGGCCGACTTCAGCTGTGCGTTCGAGGCCGACGTGGTGCGGTTGTACACCCACACCGGCGATCAGCAGTGGCGTCGCGACGCTGACTTCGCACTGGCCGATTCCGCGGCGTCCTGAGACCGGCTCAGGCGACGAAGCGGCGGGCCCCGCCCATCACACGGGCATAGTGCTGCACGAGCTGCTCGGTCAGCGCCGGCCAGGAGCGGTCGACGACCCGCGCGCGGCCTTGCGCGCCCATCTGCTCGCGGCGGGCCGCGGCGTGCGGCCCGGCCAGCAGCGAGGCCACGGCCTGCGCCAGCGACCCGGGCCGGTCCGGGTCGTAGAGCAGGCCGGTGCGGCCGTGGTCGACGAGGTCGATCGGACCTCCCCGGGCCGGCGCGATGACCGGCAGCCCCGCGGCCGCCGCCTCCTGCAAGGTCTGCCCGAAGGTCTCCCGGGTGCCGGTGTGCACGAACGCGTCGAACGCGGCGTAGTGCCGGGCCAGGTCGAGGCCCTCGCGACGGCCCGCGAGCACGGCACCGGGCAGCAGCTCGGCCAGGTCCGCGCGGCTGGGCCCTTCGCCGACCAGGACCAGCCGGGTGCCGGGACGCCGGGCGATCTCGCTCAGCCGGTGCAGCTCCTTCTCCGGCGCCAGCCGGCCGACATACCCCACCAGCAGCTCGCCGTCCGGGGCCAGCGAGTGGCGCAGGGCTGCGGTCTCGGGGTCCTGCCGTCGCTCGGGGTGGAACAGGTCCGCGTCGACCCCCCGTCCCCACAGCGACGTGCGGGGTATGTCGTGCACCTGCAGGTCCTCCAGTGCCGCCGTCGAGGGGGCCAGGGTCAGGTCGGCCTGGGCGTGGATGCGGCGGATCCACCCCCACGCGGCGCGGGCCGTCAGGTCACCGGCCGGCCCGGAGTGCTGCCGGATGTAGCTGGGCATGTCGGTCTGATAGATCGCCACGCTGGGCAGGCCCAGCGCCCGGGCAGCGGTCAGCCCGCGCACCCCGAGCACGAACGGCGACGAGGCGTGCACGACGTCGGGGGCGAAGCGGTGCAGCACCGTCTCGATCTCGTAGGACGGCAGCCCCACCCGGAACTGTCGCACCGGCACGCTGGTCACGGTGTGCACCGGGAAGCCGGCGTAGCGCTCGGGGGTGGACTGGGTGCTCCACGGGCTGGTGCCGGGGGCGATCACGAGGGCGTCGTGCCCATCGGCCCGCAGGCACTCCAGGACCTTGCAGACGCTGGTGGTGACACCGTTGAGAGCGGGCAGGAAGGACTCGGTCACGATGGCGACGCGCACATGATCCAGGTTCGGTGCTCCAGGTGCCCGGTCGGCGACGCGCGGCGGTGTGTCGGATGAGCGTCGGGTCACCAGTGGGTGGCCGAGTGCGTCGCGGTGCCGGCGACGCCGGCGCGACGCCGCGGGCACCTGACGTGCAGGATGCTGACTCGGGCTCAGGTCAGGTCCTCTCTGCCGCCTCGGCGCAGTGACTCCACGACGCTCTTGACATCCTGCACCCGCTCCCGGGTCGTCACCAGGATCGCGTCGGGGGTGTCGATCACCACCACGTCGGGTATGCCGAGGGTCACCACGGTGCGTCCGCCACCGGCAGCCACGACACCGGTGCTGTCCTTGCTCAGCACCAGGTCGTTCGCCCCGAGGATGCGCATCCCGGGGTGGTCGGCCGACTCCTGCAGCACGGCAGCAAGCGACGCGAAGTCACCGACGTCGTCCCAGCCGAAGTCGGCCGGCACCACGGCGACCCGGCCCTGGGCGGCGGCGGGCTCGGCGACGGCGTGGTCGATGGCCAGCCGGGGCAGCGTCGGCCAGATCCGCTCCAGCTGCCCGGGGTCGGCAGCGATCTCCCGCA
Source organism: Ornithinimicrobium sp. (assembly GCF_051004135.1). GTDB lineage: Bacteria > Actinomycetota > Actinomycetes > Actinomycetales > Dermatophilaceae > Ornithinicoccus. Next base: position 2,925 of record NZ_JBPCKQ010000192.1, on the reverse strand, counting down.
GCCCCGCAGCCAGCTCGGGGTTGCCGAGGTCGGCCAGCAGGTCCAGCAGCACGCTCGCCCGGACCACGAACATCCCGGCGTTCCACAGGTGGTCGCCCTGGGCCAGATAGTGCTGCGCTGCCGCCAGGTCGGGCTTCTCCACGAACATCTCGGCCCGCCGGGCGCGGGTGGCCGCCGTGCTCGGCCAGGGTGCTCCGAGCCGGATGTAGCCGTAGCCCGTCGCCGGGTAGGTCGGGGTGATCCCCAGCGTGACCAACGCCCCGTCCTGGGCGACGGCCACCGCCTCGCGGACGCACGCGTGGAAGTGCTCGGTGTCGCGGACGACGTGGTCGGCGGCGAAGGAGCCGATGACGACGTCCGGATCGTGTCGCTCCAGGGTGGCCGCGGCCAGGCCGATGGCCGGCATCGAGTCCAGCGGCGACGGCTCGACCAGGACCTCGGCACGCAGACCGTCGGTGCCGTCGAGGTCGGCGAGGCTGTCCCGGACTGCGGCCTCGTGCAGCGCGCCGGTCACCACCGTCAGCCGGTCGGCGCACAGCGGGGTCAGCCGGTGCACGGTGTCCTGCAGCAGGCTGCGGCCGCTGCCGGTGAGGTCGTGCAGGAACTTGGGGGAGCTGCGCCGGGACAGCGGCCACAGCCGGGTGCCGGAGCCGCCGGCGGGGATCACCGCGTGGAAGCCGGGCAGCTCGGTGGCGCCGTCCTGGGCCGGGGCGCGCCCGGGGTGCCCTGTGCTCACCCGCGCAGTCTAGGTCGCGGCGGCGCCTCGGTAGGCTGCTGAGCGTGTCGACCCTGCGGACCCGCGTGCTCGGTGCGGGCTACGCGAGGCTGGCTCGCCCGGTGCTCTACCGCCTTGATCCGGAGGTCGCGCACCACGGCACGATCCGGGCGGTCCGGCTGCTCGGGTCCACTGCGCTGACCCGCGCGGGGACCGCCCGGTTGCTGGGTCCGGGCGCACCAGCGGACGGCTCGAGTGAGGTCGAGGTGCTCGGGATGGGTTTCCGGCACCGGCTGGGGCTGGCCGCGGGCATGGACAAGGACGGCACGGCGCTCGCTGCCTGGGGGCCGCTGGGCTTCGGGCACGTCGAGCTCGGCACCGTCACGGCGCTGCCGCAGCCGGGCAACCCGCGACCCCGGATGGTGCGGCTGCCCCGCAGTGGTGCGCTGATCAACCGGATGGGCTTCAACAACGAGGGGGTGCACGCCCTGGCCGGCCGGTTGCGAGCCGCCCGGGCCCGTGGGCTGGTCGACATCCCGGTCGGCGTGTCCATCGGCAAGAGCAAGGCCACGCCGGTGCAGCGCGCCGTCGAGGACTACGTCACCTCGGTGCGTGCGGTCGGGGACGTGGCCGACTACCTGGCGGTCAACGTCTCCAGCCCCAACACCCCCGGGCTGCGCTCGCTGCAGGACGCCGGGCCGTTGCGTGAGCTGCTGAGCGCCGTGGTCGCCGAGGCCGACCGCACGCCGGTGCTGCTGAAGCTGGCTCCCGACCTGGGCGACCCTGCGGTGGACGAGGCGCTCGGCGTGGCGCTCGACACCGGAGTCCGCGGGGTCATCGCGACCAACACCACGGTGTCCCGGGCAGGCGTGCACCCGACCGAACGGCATACCGCCGAGCAGTCGGGCGGACTCAGCGGCGCACCCCTGGCGCCGCGCAGCCTCGAGGTGGTCCGCCGCGTCGCGGACGGCGCCGGGCTCCCGGTCATCGGCGTCGGCGGGATCATGACCTCGGACGACGCCGCACGAATGCTCGACGCCGGGGCTGCCCTGGTGCAGGTCTACACCGGGCTGGTCTACGCCGGTCCCGCTCTTGTGAGGCAGGTTGCGGCGCTCTAGTCTGTCAGGCACCTTCGAAGGAGTGCGTCATGGAAGCATCCTGGCTCAGCATCGTCCCGCCGGTCCTGGCCATCATCCTGGTGATCAGCACCAAGAAGGTCCTGCTCAGCCTCGGGGCAGGCGTGCTCAGCGCCGCCTTCATCGTGGCCGAGTACAACCCGCTGGAGACGCTGCGGCTGACCTGGTCGGCGTTCGCGCAGATCTTCTGGTCCGAGGGTGCGCTCAACACGACCTACGTCTACATCCTGATCTTCACGCTGACGCTGGGCATGATCACCGCGCTGATCCTGATGGCCGGCGGCAGCCAGGCGTTCTCCGACTGGGCGATCGAGCGGATCAAGACTCGGCGTGGGGCGCAGCTGTTGGGCGCGGTGCTCGGTGTGGTCATCTTCATCGACGACTACTTCAACGCCCTGGCCGTCGGTCAGGTCGCCCGCCCCGTGACCGACCGGCACAAGGTCGCCCGCGCCAAGCTGGCCTACCTGATCGACTCCACCTCTGCCCCCGTGGCGGTGCTGGCACCGTTCTCGTCCTGGGGAGCCAGCATCATCGGCATCATGGCCCCGCTCGTCGCGGCGTCGGCACTCACCGTCAGCGAGGTCCAGGCCTTCGTCACGGCTGCGAGCATGAACTACTACGCGATCGCCGCCATCTTGACGGTGTTCCTGGTTGTGGGCTTCCAGATCGACTTCGGGCCGATGCGCGCCGAGGAGCGCCGAGCCGTCCACGAGGGGCACACCTTCGACTCGTCGCTGGCGATCCCCGGCGAGCTCGCCGAGGACCTGCCGGTGCACGAGCCGGGCGCCATGCGGGCGCTGATCGTCCCCTTCGTCGCCCTGGTGGTCGGGGTGCTCGGGGGCATCGTCTACACGGGCTACACCGGCGCCGACGAGCCGAGCTGGGCGCCACTGGACCTGATGGCCAACACCGACGTGACCCTGGCGCTGATCTTCGGCGCTGTCCTGGGCTTCGGCACTGCGCTCTACTACTACTTCCGCTACACCACCGACAACCCGAAGTTCGGCACCAGCACGCTGGGCCGCGGCCTCGTCGAGGGCATCAAGTCGATGCTGCCGGCGGTCTACATCCTGC
>NZ_JBPCKQ010000191.1:0-24358 GCF_051004135.1 Ornithinimicrobium sp. | reverse complement strand
TCTAGGATGGAACCGCATCGAATCGCCGGCCTGCGAGCCCGGCGATGATGACGGCGACGATTCCGGGCAGGTCGAGGAATGGGGTGGCGGTGGAAGCTTGCGCTGCGACGCTCGACGCACGGGCCTACTGGACCCTGCGCCCCGGCGTCGGGTCGATCGCCGAGGTGTCGCTGCGGCCACCGGGACCGGGTGAGGCGCTGGTGCGCACGCTGCATACCGGCATCAGCCGCGGCAGCGAGACCCTGGTGCACCGGGGTGCGGTGCCGCCCGAGATCGCCGAGGCGATGCGGGCACCCTTCCAGATCGGTGACCTGCCGGGGCCGGTCGTCTACGGCTACCTCTCGGTCGGCGTCGTGGAGCAGGGACCGGCGGAGTGGGTCGGTCGGCGGGTCTTCGCCCTGGTCCCCCACCAGGACCGGTATGTCGTGCCGGTGACCGCGCTCGCGCCCGTACCGGACGCGGTGCCCTCCCCTCGCGCCGTGCTGGCGGGCACGGTCGAGACGGCGCTCAACGCGGTGTGGGACGCCGGCCCGCGATGGGGTGACCGGGTGGCCGTCGTCGGGGCGGGGATGGTAGGCGCCTGCGTGGCGGCCCTGCTGCGCGACTTCCCGCTGCAGCAGCTGACCCTGGTCGACCACGACCCCGAGCGGGCCGATCTCGCTGCTGCCCTGGGGGTGTCGCTGGTCGGCCCCGATGAGCTCGGGGACGACCTCGACCTCGTCGTGCACTGCTCGGCGACCGAGGACGGACTGCGCGCCGGCCTGGCCGCGCTCGGCGTGGAGGGCACGCTGGTGGAGGTGTCCTGGTACGGCGCGCAGGACGTGCGGGTGCCGCTCGGCGGGGCGTTCCACTCCCGGCGGCTCAGCATCCGGGGCAGCCAGGTGGGCTCGGTCGCCCCGGCGCGCCGTGCGCGGCGCAGCACCGCCGACCGGCTGCGACTGGCGCTCGAAGAGCTGGCCGACCCCGTCTACGACACGCTGCTCACCGGGCGGTGCGCCTTCGAGGACCTGCCCCAGACCATCGTCGCAATGGCCCGGGGCGAGATCACTGGGCTGTGCCACGTGGTGGACTACCCCTGAGTCCCACCGCCGCCGACCGCCGAGGAGTCCCGTGTTCAGCCTGACCGTCCGCGGCCACATGATGATCGCGCACAGCCTGCCCGACCCCTTCTTCGGTCCCGCCCAGAGCCTGCACGGCGCGACCTACGTCACCGAGGTCACCTTCAGCCGGCCCGACCTGGACGAGCACGGGGTGGTCCTCGACATCGGCGCGGCCACGTCCTACCTGGAGGAGGTGCTGGGGTCGCTGCGCTACCGCAATCTGGATGAGCACCCTGACCTCCTCGGGATGGTGACCACAACGGAGGCGATGGCCCGCTACGTCGCCGAGGCCGTCGCGACCCGGCTGCAGCACGCGCAGCCGGACCACGGCATACGGCAGGTGCACGTGGTGCTGCGCGAGCGCCCCGACGCCTGGGCCGGCTACACCCTCGGGTGCTCCGATGCCGGCGCCTGACCCGCCGCGACTGGTCGTCCTGACCGGACTGCCCGGTCCCAGCGGGGGCACGGTCTACAACACCCGGCTGGCCCACGAGTGGACGGTCGACCCGGTCGAGCTCACCGGCCCGTGGCCGCGGCCCGCCGCGGCGGATCTCGCGCGACTGCGCCAGGCGCTGTGCTCCGGGCCCCGTAGGGTCCCCGTTCTGGTCGACGGGATGCTGGCCTGCGCGGCACCGGCAGTCGTGCGGGAGGCCGTCGACGACGGGCGCAGCGTATGGGTGCTGGTGCACCTACCGCTGCCCGCGGAGGGCGGTCTGGATGCGGCCGAGCGGGACCGGCTCGGGGCCTGCGAGCGCGCGGCACTCGGGGCCGCCACCGGGGTGGTGACGACCAGCGACTGGGCCGCCGCGGACCTGTTGCGACGTTACGGCCGCACCGGGGTGGTCGTGGCCGAGCCGGGCACCGACCCGGCACCCCGCGCGACGGGCAGCACGCCACCGTGCCTACTCACGGTCGCCTCGTTCACGCCTCGCAAGAACCACCGGCTGCTGGTGGACGCGCTGGCGGAGGTCGCCGACCTGACCTGGACGGCGCACTGGGTGGGCGCGATCAGCGAGCACGACACGACGGCGCAGCTGCGCCGGGAGCTGGCCTCGGCGGGCCTGTCCGAGCGGGTGCACCTGCGCGGTCCGCTCACCGGCTCAGCGATGCGGGCCGTCTGGGACCGGGCCGACCTGCTGCTCCTGCCGTCGTGGGCGGAGACCTACGGCATGGTCGTCAGTGAGGCGCTCGCGTGGGGCCTGCCGGCGCTGGTCCCGGCCGACACCGCGGCCCAGCAGACCCTGACCGGTGCCGACCGGCATACCGAGCCGGCCGGTGCGGTGCTGGATCCGGGCTCCCCGCAGCAGTGGGCCGAGGCGGTGCACCGTTGGCTGACCGACGCCGACCTGCGGGACCGATGGCGCACCCGGGCAGCCGGGCGCGCCGATGAGCTGCCGGCGTGGTCCGACACCGCGGCGCACCTGCGCCACGAGATCCAACGGTCCGAGAGCACGCACGAGCTGTCACCACGCGCGTCCCGGCAGGCAGGATGAGCCCGATCCGGCCGATCGAGAGTGACTGGCTCAGGATGCGCAGGGCGGCCGACGGCCGGGCTCGGGAGGCGGCGATGGAGCTGGTGCAGGTGCTCGTCGAGCACCTCGGCCCGGCCCCCGCTCTCGCGCTCGTGGACCTGGGGTCGGGCACCGGCGCCAACCCGGCATGGCTGGCCCCGGCGATCCACCGGACCTACGCACAGCGCGGTGCGGCGGCACCGGCGCAGCACTGGCTGTTGCTGGACCACGACCCCGACCTGCTGGCGGCCCACGACGTGGGCGAGCGACCGGAGGTGAGCAGCGGCCAGGCCGTGGTAGCCGCGGTCGACGACCTCGCGCAGGTGCTGGGCCAGGCCTCGCGACCCACCGTGGTCACCTGCTCCGCGCTGCTCGATCTGCTCACGGTGCCGCAGATCGAGGGGTTGGTGCAGGCCACCACCACCGCCGCTGCCGACGGCGCGCTGCTGTCGTTGACCGTCACGGGCGAGGTGGGGCTGAGCCCGGGGCATCCCGACGACGACCTGATCCTGAGCATCTTCAACGCCCACCAGCAGCGGTCCGCAGATGCCGCAGATGTCGCCGCCTTCGACTCCGGGCTCGACTTTGGGCTCGATGCCGGGCTCGCGGGGCCGGCCGGGTGGCAGACTGCGGCGGAGGCGTTCGCTGGTCGGGGCTGGGAGGTGCGACAGCGCACCACCGCGTGGCTGTTGGACGAAGCGCACACCCCGCTGCTGCGCCGGTGGCTGTCCGACCGGGTGGAGGCAGTCCTGGAGCTGCTGGACTCCCGCGACCCGAGGGTGGCGGTGGTGGCGGCCTGGTGGGAGGTGCGCAGCGCGCAGATCGACCGCGGCGAGCTGCGGGCCGAGGTCGGCCACGTCGATGGCCTGGCGCTGCCGAGCTCCTGACTTCGCCGCCTCGGCCGCGCCGCCGGACGTGCTGCCCGCGGTCCCTCCCCCGCGATCTCCCTCCACCGCGACGTCTGAACGCGGCCGGCCGGCCCCACCTCCACTGGTGCACGATTCGGCACACTGGTGCGCTGCGCGCGCAGTGCACCAGTGTGCCGGATCGTGCACCAGTCACCCGTCGGCGCGGGATGGTACCCATGGGGGCGGGATCACTTGAGCCTTGGGCGGTTCAGGCGGGATCGGCGCGCCGCACGGGGGTCGCGGTGCCGTGGCCGAGGTCGGTGAGCACGAACTCGGTGCAGATGTCGTCACCGAGCACGAACCTGCGGACTCCCGGGCGCAACGCTCCGGACAGCCGATCGGTGCCGTCGAACCGGATCCCGGGAATGCCGTCGCCGATCAGCATCGGTGCGGTCGTGAGATAGAGCCGATCCAGCGCCCCGGCGTGCAGAAAGGCCGACACGGTGCGCCCGCCCCCCTCCACGAGCAGCCGGCGCAGGCCACGCTCGCGCAGCAGCGCCACGACACGGCCCGGGGCGAAGCCGCCGTCGTTCCGCAGCGGGAGCCGCACCACCTCGACGTGCGACCCGACCTGCGCCTGGTCACCAGCGGAGGGCACGGCGCCCTCACCCCAGAGCCACAGGGTGGGCGCCGCCGGGTCCTGCAGGACCCGGGCGCTTGCCGGGACCTGTGCGCGCGGATCGAGCACGACCCGCACCGGGTCGTTGCCCTCCACGGCGCGGACCGTGAGCAGGCAGTCGTCGGCCGCCACGGTGGCTCCGCCCACGACGACGGCGTCGACCAGCGCGCGGAGCCGGTGCAGGTGCTCGCGGTCGATCGGTCCTGAGACGTACTCGGCATGGCCGCTGCGCGAGGCGATGAACCCGTCGATGCTCTGCGCGAGCTGTGCGATCACCAGGTCCGGCCCGGCCGCGACCAGCGGCCCGTACCTCTCCAGCAGGGTGCGCTCGAGCGGGTGTCCTGCGGTGTCCGGCACGACGCCCTTGAGCAGCCGCCGCCAGATGGGATCGCTGGACGGGTCGTCGTGCGCCATCCTGGCCCGTTTGGTGGCCAGGTAGGTGGCGTTCTCCACGCGCTCGGGGACGATCAGGCTGCGCCGCTCGCGCACGACCACGTCGCCGGCCTCGAGCGCGGCCTGCTTGGCCGGGTTGGACGAGAGCAGCACGACCTCGTGCAGACCGAGATCGCCCAGCATGGCCGTGGCAGCGCCGTAGTCCCGGGCATCGGCCGGGTGACCCAGCCGGGTGTTGGCATCGACCGTGTCGGCCCCGAGGTCCTGCAGGGCATAGGCCCGAAGCTTCTCGACCAGACCGATCCCCCGGCCCTCGTGGCCGCGCAGATAGATCAGCGCGCCGTGCCCGTGCGCAGCGATCATGGCCAGGGCCGCGTCGAGCTGCTCACCGCAGTCGCAGCGAAGGGAGCCCAGGGCGTCGCCGGTCAGGCACTCCGAGTGCAGCCGCACCCACGGCACTGCGCCCTCGGCGGCCGTGCGATCGGGGGCCGCGCAGTCGTCGCGGGTCATGACCAGGGCCACGTGCTCCTGTCCGGAGCTCTCGCGGTAGCCGAGCATCCGGAACACTCCGTGCCGGGTGGGCAGCCGGGTCTCGACCACCCGCTCCACCTGCGGCAACGTGCTCACCGGGCCTCGGCTCGAACTGGACTGCTGCGCATCGGACCACTCTACGGGTCCGGTCCGCGCGGACTCAACGGTCAGTTCAGCGCACCTGGCCGTCGCCCTCGACCACCCACTTGGTGGTCGTCAGCTCGGGCAGCGCCATCGGCCCCCGGGCGTGCAGCTTCTGGGTCGAGATGCCGATCTCCGCCCCGAAGCCGAACTCGCCGCCGTCGGTGAACCGGGTCGAGGCGTTGACCAGCACCGCGGCTGCGTCCACCTCGGTCACCCAGCGCCGGGCCGCCGCTCGGTCGCCGGTCACGATCGCCTCGGTGTGACCCGAGGTGTGCACCTGCACGTGCGCCAAGGCTGCGTCGAGGTCGGGCACCACCCGCGCGCTGAGGTCGAGGCTGAGGAACTCGGTGTCGTCGTCCTGCTCGGTGACCGGCTGGTATGCCGTGTCGGCCGCGTGCGCGTGCCGTCCCATCGCCTCGTCGCCGTGCACCACGACACCCGCCTGCGTGAAGCGCCGCATGAGGACCGGGAGCACCTGGTCGGCGATGTCGGCGTGCACGAGCAGCGCCTCGGCCGCATTGCAGACCGAGGTGCGGTGGGTCTTGGAGTTGAGCACGATGTCGACGGCCATGTCGGGGTCGGCCGCCGCATCGACATACACGTGGCAGTTGCCGATGCCGGTCTCGATCACCGGCACGGTGGACTCCTGCACGACCGTGCGGATGAGGTCGGCGCCCCCGCGGGGGATGACCAGGTCCACCAGGCCCCGAGCCGTCATCAGCGCGCGCCCTGCGTCCCGTCCGCCCTCGGACAGCAGATTGACGGCGTCGGCCGGCAACCCCTGGGCCTGCAGCGCCTCGCGCAGCACGCGCACCAGCGCTGCGTTGGTCACCCCGGCCGCCGAGCCACCACGCAGGATGACTGCGTTGCCGGACTTCAGGCCCAGCCCGGCGGCGTCGACGGTGACGTTGGGCCGAGCCTCGTAGATCATCCCCACCACGCCCATCGGCACCCGGATCTGACGGATCTGCAGACCGTTGGCCAGCGTCGAGCCGCGCACGACCTCCCCGACCGGGTCCGGAAGGCCCGCGACCTGGCGCAGCGCCTCGGCCACCGCGCCCACCCGCGCCGCGTCCAGGCCCAGCCGGTCCAGCAGGTTGTCCGGCACTCCGGAGTCCCGGCCGCGCTGCACATCCTCGGCGTTGGCGGCCACGATCTGCTCGGTGGCGGCGTGCAGGGCGTCGGCCATGGCCAGCAGCGCGGCGTCCTTCTCGGCGCGGGTCAGCAGGGCCAGACGACGCGAGGCGACCCGGGCGTTCCGCGCGACGGTGCGGACCGCCTCGACGACGTCAGGCGAGATCTGGTCGGTGCTCAGCGGGCTCATGTCACTCCTCGGAGATCGGATGTGCGGGGGACGGGTCCACGCGGATCACAGCACCACGAGGTCGTCGCGGCGCACGACGGTGCGCGGTGCGCTGCCCGCTCGGGGTCGGCCATGTGCTTGACGGCCGACGTCGAGGTGCCTGCCCACCAGCGGGGCCAGCTCGGCGGAGGTGTAGCCGACCAGGCCGCGGGCCACGACCTGGCCATCGGGGGCGCACAGGTCCACGGTGTCCCCTGCAGCGAAGCGGCCCTCGACGCCGGTCAGCCCGACCGGCAGCAACGACGTCTGTCGCTGCACGACCGCCTCGACAGCGCCGGCGTCCAGCGTGAGGCGGCCCCGCACGTTGCTCGCGTGCGCCAGCCACCGGCGGCGGGCCGACTTCTTGGGGCCGGTGGGCACGAAGCAGGTGCCGACATCCTCCCCCGCCAGGGCCTCGTGCGCCTGCTCGGCCGAGGTCAGCAGCACGGTGATGCCCTCCTCGGTGGACATGGTGGCTGCGGCGACCTTGCTGATCATCCCCCCGGTGCCCACGGCGGATCCGGTGACGGAGATGTCCACCTCGGCGAGCTGTGCGGCCGAGGTGACCAGGGGGATTCGCGACGTCCCCGGCGCCCTGGGATGACCGTCGTAGAGCGCGTCCACGTCCGAGAGCAGCACGAGTGCGTCGGCGTCGACCAGATGGGCGACCAGGGCAGCGAGCCGGTCGTTGTCGCCGAACCGGATCTCCTCGGTAGCCACCGTGTCGTTCTCGTTGACCACGGGCACGACCTCCAGCTCCAGGAGCCGCTCCAGGGTGCGCGAGGCGTTGACGTAGTGGCTGCGCCGGTGCATGTCGTCGGCGGTCAGCAGCACCTGGCCCACCGTCAGGCCGTGGATCGACATGGCCTGGGTGTAGGAGGCCATCAGACTCCCCTGGCCGGCGCTGGCGGCGGCCTGCTGGGTGGCCAGGTCCTTGGGTCGCCGCGAAAGCCCCAGCGGCGTCATCCCGGCGGCGATGGCACCCGAGGAGACCAGCACCACCTGGGTGCCCTGCTGCCACTTCTTCGCGATGGCGGTGGACAGGGCCTGCAGCCGGTAGCCGTCGATGCCGCCCTGTGGTGCGGTGATCGAGGAGGAGCCCACCTTGACGACGACCCGGCGGGCCTCGCGCACGGCCCTACGATGATCGGACACGTCCAGCATACTAATCCACTCTGCGGCATACTCATGCACGCCTCGCGCACGCGCTCCCTAGATGGACCGTGCAGACGAGTGCGTCGGCGGCAGTTCAGCCTCTGTCGTCCGGATCCTGACCCGCTGCAGCGCGCTCGACACGCAGCTGCTCCCGGGCCGCTTCGGCGGCGTCCATCTTGTCGTGGAAGCGCTCCCGCTTCTCGCCGCGGCTCGGCCGGTCCCCTTCGTCGAGCCGTCGGTCGGTGCCGCGCGAGCCGAGCAGCTCCGCACCGGCGGAGATCGTCGGCTCCCAGTCGAAGACGACCGCGTTGTCCTGCGGACCGATCAGCACGGTCGAGCCGACCACCGCCCCGGCCTTGACCAGCTCATCCTCCACACCGAGCCGGGCGAGCCGGTCGGCGAGGTAGCCGACGGCCTCGTCGTTGCCGAAGTCGGTCTGCCGGACCCAGCGGGTGGGACGCTCCCCGATCACCCGGAACAGCTCGCCGTCACCGCTGCGCTCGCGGCGCACGGTGAAGCCGGTGTCGTCGACCGCGGTGGGTCGCAGCACCACGCGGGTGGCGACCGCCTCCGGTGCCTCGGCGCGGGCGGTGGCGACGTGGGCGGCCAGGGCGAAGCCCAGCTCCTTCAGGCCCAGGTGGGCCACGGCCGAGACGGTGTGCACCTCCAGCCCGCGTTCCTGCAGGTCGGGGGTCACCATCTCGGCCAGCTCCCGCGCCTCCGGCACGTCGGCCTTGTTGAGCACGACGATGCGGACTCGGTCGGCCAGCGGGATCCCGCCGAGCGACGCGTCGGGCACGTAGGCGGCGAGCTCTGCCTCGATGACGTCGAGGTCGGTCAGCGGGTCACGTCCGGGCTCGAGGGTGGCGCAGTCGACGACGTGCACCAGGACATGGCAGCGCTCGACGTGCCGCAGGAAGTGCAACCCCAGCCCCTTGCCCTCGGACGCCCCGGGGATCAGCCCGGGGACGTCGGCGACGGTGAACCGCTCGCCGCCTGCGGTGACCACGCCCAGGTTGGGCACCAGGGTCGTGAACGGGTAGTCGGCGATCTTGGGGCGGGCGGCGCTGAGCACGGAGACCAGCGAGGACTTGCCCGCCGAGGGGAAGCCGATCAGCGCGACGTCGGCCAGTGTCTTCAGCTCCAGGACGACGTCGGCCTCGTCTCCGGGCTCCCCCAGCAGCGCGAAGCCCGGCGCCTTGCGGCGTGGGGAGGCCAGGGCCTTGTTGCCGAGCCCACCTCGGCCACCTCGCGCCGCGACATACTCCGCTCCGGGGCCGACCAGGTCGGCGAGCACCTCACCCGACCGGCTGCTCACGACAGTCCCGTCGGGCACCGTGAGCACCAGGTCCTCGCCCTGCGCGCCGTGCTTCTCGCTGCCCTCGCCCTGGCGGCCGGAGGGGGCGCTGCGATGCGGGCCGCGGTGGTAGTCCAGCAGTGTGGTCACCTGCGGGTCGACCCGGAGCACGACGTCACCGCCACGGCCCCCGGTGCCGCCGTCCGGGCCGCCCAGCGGCTTGAACTTCTCCCGGTGCACCGAGGCGACCCCGTGCCCGCCGTCGCCGGCCCGCAGGTGCAGCACGACGCGGTCGACGAAGGTGCTCATTGTTTCCTCTCACCGCCCCCAGCCACTAAGCCCCACCTACAGCGCCATGTATGACGCTGGAGGACGACTTTCGGGCTGGAGGTGCAGAAATGGTCGGACGCCGGTGCAGCCTTCGGGGGCTGGCACCGGCGTCCGGGGTATGTCGTGTGCCGGCTCAGCCGGTGGCGTCGGCGGTCGCGGACGCCTCGGTCACGATGTTGACGGTCTTGCGGCCTCGGCGCGCACCGAACTCGACGGTGCCCTCGACCAGGGCGAAAAGAGTGTCGTCGCTCCCGCGGCCGACCCCCTCACCGGGGTGGAAGTGCGTGCCGCGCTGACGCACCAGGATCTCTCCGGCACCGACGGCCTGCCCGCCGAACCGCTTGACGCCGAGGCGCTGGGCGTTGGAGTCGCGACCGTTGCGGCTCGAGGATGCACCCTTCTTGTGTGCCATGACTGATGCCTACCTTCTGCTCAGGTGTGGGGACTGCGGTGACGGACGAGGCTCAGGAGTCGATCGCGGTGATCTTGACCTGCGTCAGCGGCTGGCGGTGCCCCTGGCGCTTCTTGTAGCCGGTCTTGTTCTTGAACTTCTGGATGACGATCTTGGGGCCCTTGGTGTCCTCGATGACCTCGGCGGTGACGCTGACCTTGGCCAGGTCGTCGCGCGCGGAGGTCACGGTCGAACCGTCGACCAGCAGCAGGGGGGTCAGGTCGACGGACTCGCCGGCGCCGGCGCCGACCCTGTCGATGACGAGGACGTCGCCGACGGAGACCTTCTCCTGGCGGCCACCGGCCCGAACGATCGCATACACGCTGTGCTCACTTCCTGCTGTCTGTCGGAGGACCGGATGGACGACCGCACGGCACGCTGGCCTCGCCTAGCCCTGGTCCTGGTGGGTGTGCCGCCACGCCGCGGGTTCTGAAGTTCCCCGTCGTCGGTGGCGCACCGACACACCAGACTACCGTTCGGAGCCGGTCGCCGCCAAACTCGCTGCGCCGGTCGTGGGTGCCTCGACCGGTGCGCTCCCCGGCGGGCCGGCTGCCGCGACCACGCGACCGCGCTTACGTCGGGGCCGGGCGGCGGGCACCCGCTCCTCCTGCGCTGCGTCGTCCTGCGGTGCCGGGGTCCCGGCCGCCGACCGATCGCCGTCGGAGATCTCCTGGCCCGCCGCATCCTCGTCCACCGTGGCTGCGGCCCGACTCGCGGGCGCCTCCTGGCCCGGCTCGGCCGCGGCGCCCTTTGACTGGACCTCCTCGACCACTGCCTTCGCGGTTGCCGCGGCCACCTCCCCGGTCGAGCCCGACTGCAGCGCCGCCGCGTGGGCGGCCGCCGCGATCTGCGCCGGGGTCGGACCCGTGGGGTTGGGTGTCGGCAGCACGTGTCGCTCACCTTGGGAGCTGCCGCCCGGGGAGGAGCTGTTTCGACTCTTGCGACCGCGCGCCCGCTCGGACTGCCCACCGTTGTCGGCCACCGGCTTGTCGATCGGCTCGGGGTGCACCATGATGCCGCGTCCGCTGCAGTGCTCGCACGACTCGGAGAACACCTCGACAAGACCCGCACCCACCCGCTTCCGGGTCATCTGCACCAGTCCCAGCGACGTCACCTCGGCCACCTGGTGCTTGGTGCGGTCCCGGCCGAGGCACTCCAGCAGCCTGCGCACCACGAGCTCACGGTTGCTCTCCAGCACCATGTCGATGAAGTCGATCACAATGATCCCGCCGATGTCGCGCAGTCGCAGCTGCCGGACAATCTCCTCGGCGGCCTCGATGTTGTTCTTGGTGACCGTCTGCTCCAGGTTGCCGCCCGAGCCGACGAACTTGCCGGTGTTGACGTCGACCACGGTCATCGCCTCGGTGCGGTCGATGACCAGCGAGCCCCCGGAGGGCAGCCACACCTTGCGGTCCATCGCCTTGGCCAGCCCTTCGCTCACGCGATGGTGGGCGAAGACGTCCAGCTCGCCGGTCCACTTCTCAACCCGGTCCGCGAGGTCCGGGGCAACACTGTCGATGTAGGCGCTGACCTCCTTCCACGCGGCGTCGCCGGAGACGATGAGCTCGGTGAAGTCCTCGTTGAACACGTCGCGGATCACGCGGACCGTCATGTCCGGCTCGCCGTGCAGCAGGGCCGGTGCGCTCGCGCTCTTGGCCTTGGTCTGGATCCGCTCCCACAGGGCACTCAGGCGCTCGACGTCGGCCTTGAGCTCGGCCTCGCTGGCACCCTCCGCCGCGGTGCGCACGATGACCCCGGCATCGGCCGGCACGACCTCCTTCAGGATCTTCTTCAGGCGGGACCGCTCCGTGTCCGGCAGCTTGCGGGAGATCCCGGTCATCGAGCTGTCCGGCACGTAGACGAGGTAGCGCCCCGGAAGCGAGACCTGTGAGGTCAGCCGAGCGCCCTTGTGCCCGATCGGGTCCTTGCTCACCTGGGCCAGCACCGACTCGCCCGAGCTCAGCGCATTCTCGATCCGCTTGGCCTTGTCGCCCTGCATCCCCGCAACGTCCCAGTTGACCTCACCGGCGTAGAGCACGGCATTGCGGCCCTTGCCGACGTCGACGAACGCTGCCTCCATGCTGGGCAAAACGTTCTGCACCCGCCCGAGATAGACGTTGCCGGCCATCGTGGTCTGGGTCCGTCGGGACACGTAGTGCTCGACCAACACGCCGTCCTCCAGCACACCGATCTGGGTACGGTCCTCCAACCCCCGGACCACCATGACGCGCTCGACGCTCTCGCGCCGGGCCAGGAACTCGGCCTCGGAGATGATCGTGCGACGCCGTCCGGCCTCGCGCCCCTCCCGCCGGCGCTGCCGCTTGGCCTCCAGGCGGGTGGATCCCTGGACTCCCGAGGCCTCCTCGGGGGCCCCACGCTCGGTCCCCTCGCCGCGACGCCGACGCCGCCGCCGCTTGCTGCCGGAGTCCTCCCCCTCGTCGCTGTCCGCGCCGTCGGTGCCTTGGTGGCCGGTCTGTGCGACCTCGGTCTCCGCCGAGGAGCCTGGCTTCCCCTTGCCGGAGTCCTGCTGGTCCTCGTCGCCGTCCCCGCCGCTGTCCGGGCCGCCCCGGGCACGTCGGCCCTTGCCGCCCCGTCGCCGACGCCGGCCCCGCGAGCCGCCCCCGTCGCCCGAGGAGTCGGCGTCGCCGGACGGCTCTTCGTCGCCGGCAGACGTGTCGTCGTCGGCCGCATCGGCCACGCCCTTCCTGCCGCGCTCGTCCTCGGTGTCCCCGTCGGGGGTGTCGCGGTCCGAAGGCCCGCCCGCGGACGGCCCCGCGTCGGCGGCGGGCTGCTCGTCGCGCTCCGGTCGCTGCTTGCCCGACGCGGCTGCACCTTCGCCCGCAGTGGCCCGGCGCCGTTTCGGGCGCGCGGCCACCTCGGTGAGGTCGGGTGCCTGGAAGACCAGACCAAAGGGTGAACCCCCCGTCAGCGCCGGTGGTGCCGAGTCAGCCGGTGGGTCGACGGTGGGCTCGTCCGACCAGTCCGACCCCTCGGACACGGCCGGCTGGGAGAAGGGGGACGCAGTCACGGGAGGGTCACCAGCCCTGTCCCCCGGCGCGTCGGGGGCGACCTGGGGGTCGTCTGCCTCGGCACTGACCGGCGAGGTGGATGCGGCCTCGGCGGCGTCGGTGCCGTCGCCCTGGCTCATCTCGATGCCGTCCAGCGCTGTCGTGACCTCGTCGGTCGTGACCTCGTCGGTGGTGGAGTCGTCTGTGGTGGAGTTGTCGGTCATGGACCGTGCGTCCTTCCGTGGCCGGCACCGGGGCCCACACGGGGCCGTCCTGGCCCGCCCCCGCGCGCGGCGCGGTCTGCGTCGTCCGGTCCGACTGGGCCGAGACGGAAGTCAATCTGCTGCAGGTATGCGGCTCGCGCACTTTGCGCGGCACCTCACCCTGCCGGACACTCCTGGCACCGGGGCGCACCCGCGTGCCGATCGAGGACCGCACTGCAGGTGGAGTGTTCCGGGGCTCGCGACGGATGTGGGTGGCCGCGAGACCATGAGAAGTATCGCACAGCGATGGGCCATGGACGTCGTCCACGCCGTGGCTCGCGGGTCGTCTCTGCCTTGTCGAGGCTCAACGCACCCGCTGTGACGCGTCTCCGCGCGCGTCCGTGGACCGCAGGTCGGCCAGGACCAGACCGGCCCGTGCCTTGGGGGTGAACCAGGTCGACTTGCGCGGCATCCGCTCTCGGTCCAGGTTGACGGCAACGAAGTCCTCGACGCGCACCGGTGCGATCAGCACGGCCACCGCAGCGGCCCCGGCGTCGACCTGTTCGCGCAGCCACGACGCCGGGTAGTCGCCGCCGATGTAGCGGACGCGCTTGTCGCCGGCGTCCCAGCCCAGCACGTGGCGCAGCAGCACCTGCTCGACCAGGGCATGGTCCAACCGGTCCACCCCGCTGGCCCCCTCGGGCACCGGCAGGCGCACGGCATACCCCCCGTCCGTGGTGTGCACGTGGATGGTCCCCGGCTCCTGCGGCGTCTGCGCCGGCCCGGCGAGAGCCTCGACCTGCGCCCCGGCAGCACGCAGTGCCTCGGGCACCGGCGCCAGCCCGACCGGCCACTTGGAGAGCAGCCGGTGATAAGGCTGCAGCCCGACCGAGCCCGGCGTGGTCACCACGGCCAGGAAGCGCGGCAGTCCGGCGGTCTGTGCGGCCAGACTGCGGTGGTTGCCGTCGGCAACGACCAGCTCCCCTCCCCCGGCGAGCGCGCAGATCTCGGCCACGACCTCGGTGTCGCGGACCGCCCAGACCTCGTGGACCCGGCCCGCGGGGTCGACGTCGCGCACGTCGGCCTCCCCGTCGGCTCCGCACACCTGCGCCAGCAGAGCCCGCAAGGCCTCACCCCGGTCGGTCTGCAGCAGCAGCACCGCCGAGAGCAGGTGCTCGGTGGCCTCCAGCAGGGCGACCCGCTCGCGCACCTTGTCAGCAAAGACGTCCTCGTTGCGGATCACCAGCCCCGGCTCCTCGGCGCTGGTGGAGATCTGGTCGGTGTCGACCATCGCGAAGACGCCGTATGCCGGCTCGCTCGCCGTCGCCGCGTCGTCCGGCGAGCTGATCCGGTAGACCCCGACCACGTCCGCCTCGGCGGCGTAGAAGCCCTCCTGCTGGGCGGTCCTGAGCCGCTGGACCGCGTCGGGCAGGGCGTCGGCGAAGCTGTCGCCGACGCTGTCCGGGGCGCGGTGCGGCATCTCGACCCCGAGCGCACTGCGTGGTGCGTGGCGCAAGATCGTGGTGATCTCGGCGTCGTCGGCGAACTCGTCGTAGTTCTGCGCGCCGGTGCCACCGGTGCTGATCCAGGCGTGGGCGATGGGATGCACGGCAGTCATGGCGCAGGAGGCTACCGGCGACCAGGGGTCGGCGCACCGATGCGGGGTCCTGAGGAAGCGTTGTTACGCTGGCTGCACCGCCATTGGCACATCCACTCTCGACCCCGTGAGGGAGATCGATCGTGCGCGTCCACAACTTCGCCGCGGGGCCGGCCACGATGCCGTTGCCCGTGCTGGAGCGAGCCCAGTCCGAGCTGACCGACTGGGGCGGCCTGGGCATGTCCGTCATGGAGGTCAGTCACCGCAGCAAGGACTTCGTGGCCGTGGCCGAGGGCGCCGAGGGGCTGCTCCGGGAGCTCATGGGGATCCCTGAGGGCTATCAGGTGCTCTTCCTGCAGGGCGGCGCCACCGGGCAGTTCTCCGCGATCCCGCAGAACCTCGCCGCGGAGGGCGCCACGGTCGACCTGGTCAATACCGGCTCGTGGTCGGCCAAGGCGATCGCCGAGGCGACGAAGCATGCGCAGGTGCAGGTGGTGGCCGACGAGGCCGACTCCGGCTACAGCACCGTGCCCACCGAGGGCTCGCTCGCCTCGACCCCGGGTGCGGCCTACCTGCACTACACCCCCAACGAGACGATCGGCGGCGTGGAGTTCGGCTACGTGCCCGACGTCGAGGCGCCGCTCGTCGCCGACATGTCCTCCACGATCATGTCCCGCCCCATCGACGTGTCGAAGTTCGGGCTGATCTATGCCGGAGCTCAGAAGAACCTCGGTCCCGCCGGGCTGTGCGTGGTGATCGTCCGCGACGACCTGGTCGGCCACGCCCGACCCACCACGCCCTCGATCTGGGACTACGCGCAGATGGCCAAGGCCGGCTCGATGCTCAACACCCCGCCCACCGTGGGGTGGTACCTGCTGGGGCTCACGCTGGAGTGGGTCAAGGACACCGGCGGGCTGAGTGCCATGGGCGAGCGCAACCGGGCCAAGGCGGAGATGCTGTATGCAGCGATCGACGCCTCGCCGTTCTACGCCAACCCCGTCGCCAAGGAAGCGCGGTCGTGGATGAACGTGCCCTTCCTCGTTGCAGACCCCTCGCTGGAGAAAGAGTTCGTGTCCGCCGCTGCGACAGCCGGACTGACCAACCTGGAGGGCCACCGTTCCGTGGGTGGCATGCGGGCCAGCATCTACAACGCCATGCCCACCGAGGGCGTCCAGGCACTCATCGACTTCATGAAGGAGTTCGAGCGGCAGCACGCGTGAGCGAGCCACCGCATACCGACACCATGACGCACCGCATCCAGACCTTCAACGCCATCAGCCCGATCGGGCTGGCCCGGTTGCCCCGCGACTTCGAGGTCGGGCCCGACGTGTCCGAGCCCGACGGCATCATGTTGCGCTCGGCCGACCTGCACGCCGAGCCGGTGGCCGAGTCCGTGCTCGCGGTCGCCCGGGCCGGGGCCGGCACCAACAACGTGCCGGTCGCCGATCTTGCCGAGCGGGGCGTCGTGGTCTTCAACACCCCGGGCGCCAACGCGAACGCCGTCAAGGAGCTGGTCATCGCGGGCATGCTGATGTCGGCCCGCAACCTGTGGCCGGCCGCCCGCTTCACCGCCGAGCTCACCGACGACGACGGCGACCTCAACCCGACCGTGGAGAAGGCCAAGAAGCAGTTCGCCGGGTTCGAGCTGCCCGGTCGCACCCTCGGAGTGGTCGGTCTGGGCGCCATCGGCGTGCTGGTCGCCAACGCGGCCGCGGGACTGGGGATGAAGGTCCTGGGCTACGACCCGGCGCTGTCGGTCGAGCGGGCCTGGCAGCTCAGCTCGGCCGTCGAGCAGGCCACCTCCCTGGAGGACCTGTTCTCCCGCTCCGACATGGTCAGCACCCACGTGCCGCTCGTCCCGGCCACCCGGGGGCTCGTGGGCGCGGAGCAGATCGCCCGGATGCGGCCAGGTGCCACGGTGCTCAACTTCGCCCGCGGCGGGATCGTGGACGACGACGCCGTCGTGGCGGCCCTGGACGACGGTCGGCTGCATGCCTACATCTGCGACTTCCCCTCCCCCGCTCTGGTCGCCCACCCCAAGGTGGTCGCGCTGCCGCACCTGGGCGCCTCGACCGCCGAGGCGGAGGAGAACTGCGCGGTGATGGCCGCCGACCAGCTTCGCGACTACCTGGTCGACGGCACCATCCGCAACAGCGTCAACTTCCCCAAGGCGGCGCTGCCGCGGACCCCGGGCGCGACCCGGCTGGCCATCATCAACGCCAACGTCCCCAACATGGTGGGGCAGATCTCGGCGGCGCTGGCCGAGGCCCAGCTCAATCTGGCCGACCTGCTCAACAAGTCGAGCGGCGACTACGCCTACACACTGATCGACGTGAACGGCGAGGTGCCGGAGCAGGTAGTGAAGGAGATCGGCGCCATCCAGGGAGTTATCCGCCTGCGCGTCCTGTAGTTGCTCGGGCTACTGCGCACCACCCTCATGCTTCTCGCTGGGACGGGGCGGGGGATTGCTCTCCGGCGTGGGATGCAGCACGATCTCCTCCACACCATGGAGGTTCTACGATGAGTGAAGCAACGCTGCCCGAGGGAGCCGATGACGTCCGCCCGGACGCGGCCACCGGCAACGCGAAGGACTACACCAAGAAGGGTCGGCTCAAGAAGGCCGCCTACGAGGAGGAGATCGAGCGGCTCCAGGAGCAGCTGGTCCAGCTGCAGTACTGGATCCAGAGCCAGGGTCTGAAGGTCCTGGTGATCTTCGAGGGCCGTGGCTCCGCCGGGAAGGGCGGGGTGATCAAGCGGGTCACCGAGCGCACCAGCCCGCGCACGGTGCGCGTCGTCGCGCTGCCCAAGCCCACGGAACGCCAGCAGACCCAGTGGTACTTCCAGCGATACGTGGAGAACCTGCCGGCAGCCGGGGAGATGGTGATGTTCGACCGCTCCTGGTACAACCGCTCCAACGTCGAGTGGGTCATGGGCTACTGCACGGAGGAGGAGCACGCCGAGTTCCTGCGCAGCTGCCCGGAGTTCGAGCGGATGCTGGTGCGCTCGGGGATCATCGTGCTCAAGTACTGGTTCTCGGTGTCGTACGAGGAGCAGCGCAAGCGCTTCGAGGCCCGCAACGCCGAGCCGCTCAAGCGCTGGAAGCTCTCCGACATGGACCTGGCCGAGCACGAGCTCTATGTGCGCTACTCGATGGCCAAGGACACCACCTTCCAGTACACCGACATCAAGCAGGCACCTTGGTATGTCGTGCCGTCGGACGACAAGCGGGCCGCGCGGCTCAACTGCATCAGCCACCTGTTGAGCCACTTCGACTACGAGGACGTGGCCCCTGAGCCGGTCGAGCTGCCGGTGATGCGCGAGGTCCCCTACGTCCGCCCGCCGATGCACGAGCAGACCTTCATCCCGCAGCGGTTCTGACCTGCGCAGCAGCCCCCTGCCCGTCCTGAGCATCCACCGATCGCGGGTTCACCCTCGCCGTCGGTGCGGCGCGTGCTGCGCACTGGCCAGCAGTCCCACGGCCAGCCAGCAGGCGAGCATCGAGGAGCCCCCGTAGGAGACGAAGGGCAGCGGCAGCCCGGTCACCGGCATCAGCCGCAGGTTCATCCCGACGTTCTGGAAGATCTGGAACGCGAACCAGCAACCGACCCCGACGGCCACGAGCCGGCCGAACGGGTCGTCGGTGACCAGCGCGACCCAGAGCGCCCGCAGGACCAGAAAGCCCAGCAGCACGATCAGGCCGAGCGAGCCCCACAGCCCGAACTCCTCGGCGGCCACGGAGAAGATGAAGTCGGTCTCCTGGAAGGGCACGAAGCCGCCCTGCGTCTGCCGTCCGGCCCCGAGACCGGCGCCCTCCCAGCCGCCGGAGCCCACGGCCAGCTGAACCTGCGCGATCTGATAGCCGATGCCTTGGGGGTCCAGGTCGGGGTCCACGAACGCCAGCAGTCGCGCCACCTGGTAAGGGTCCAGCAACGGCACCCGCAGTGCGGCGAGCACCCCGGCCACGGCGGCGACGACGGCAGCGAGGGTCCACCAGCGGGAGGCACCCGAGACGGCGACCACCCCCACCGTCAACGCGGCCAGCACCAAGGCGGTGCCCAGGTCGGGCTGGGCGAGCACCAGCGCCACCGGTATGCCGCCCAGCAGCCAGGCGGGCAACACCTCGGCCGGGCCGGGTGGCCGGGTGGGGTCCCGGCCGGAGACCAGAATCATGGCCAGGCCGATGCACAGGGCGATCTTGGCCAGCTCGGCGGGCTGCAGCGAGAAGCCTCCCGGCAGGAACAGCCAGGACCGCGAGCCGTTGACCACCTGACCCAGCGGCCCGAGCACGACCAGCAGACCGGCCAACCCGGCCAGATAGGCCCAGGGCGCGGCGGCGCGCAACCACCGGACGTCCACCCGGACGACGGCCAGCGCCAACAGCATTCCGATCCCGGTGTTCACCAGGTGCCGCACGGTCAGCGCCGCTCCCATCCGCTCGTGTGTCGCCGACCAGATCAGAACCGCGCCGATCAGGGACAGGCCGAGCGCGGCGACATACAGTCCCCAGTCTGTGCGCAGGTAGCGCTGCCGCCACGCGCTCACGTCCGCCCGGCTGCCGCCGGCCGGTCGCAGAACCACCCCGAGGGACATCTCAACCCAGCAGCATCGATCGGGTGGCCGCGCAGTCGCGCTCCATCTGCACCAGCAGCGCCGGGACCGACTCGAAGCGCAGGTTGCCCCGCAGCCGGGCCACGAAGTCAACGGCGACGCGCTCGTCGTAGAGGTCGAGGTCGGTGCGGTCGAGCACGTAGGCCTCCACCGTGCGCACCAGCACGTCGTCGAACGTCGGGTTGGTGCCGACCGAGATCGCCGCGGGCAGTCGCCGGTCGAAGTGGTCGGCCGGCAGCTCGGGACGCTCCAGCCAGCCGGCGTAGACGCCGTCGTCCGGCACCATCCCGGTGCTGTCCGGCCCGAGGTTTGCCGTGGGGTAGCCGAGGTCTCGCCCACGGTGGTGTCCGTGCACGACGGTCCCCTCCACCCGGTGCAGGCGACCGAGCACCTCGGCGGCCGTGGCGACGTCGCCGACCCGCAGCGCGCTACGTAGCCGGGTCGAGGACCAGGCTCGCGCTCCGTCCACCTGCTCACCCACCGGAGCCTGCGTGTGCACCTCGAAGCCGTGCCGCTCGCCTAGCGCGCGCATCGTCGCGATGTCGCCGGAGTTGCGCACCCCGAAGCGGGTGTCCTCGCCCACGACGACGGCGCAGGCGTGCAGCGCGTCAACGAAGACTTGCTCGACGAACTCCTGCGGCGTCAGCGCCGCGAAGTCGTGGGTGAACTCCAGCATCAGGGTGGCGTCCAGGCCGGTGCGCTCCAGCAGGTCCAGCCGGTGTTGCATGCCGGTGAGCTCGGTCGGCGCCCGATCCGGGTGCAGCACCGCGACCGGATGTGGATCGAAGGTCACCGCCACCGAGGAGGCCGACCGTGCTGCAGCCAGGTGCACCACCTGGTCCAGCACCGCCCGGTGGCCGCGGTGCACACCGTCGAAGTTGCCGAGGGTGACCACGCTGCGCCCAAGCTGCTCGGGAATCTGCTCCAGGGATCGCCAGCGGTGCACGGCGGTCACTCTAACCGGGGGCGCCGGGGCGCAGGACGACCAGGCTCCGAGCCTGGTCGCTGGACTCCTCCAGCACCGCGACCACGTGCCCGTCGGGGCTCATCGCCGCCACGGGTCCGGAGCGGCCCGGCTCGGCGGAGGGAATGCGCCGACCGTGCCGCACCGCATCGGTCTCGGCGTCGTCCAGCTGCCGCACCGGAAGGACCGCGGTCACCGCATCCGCCAGGGACACCAGGTGCGCCCCCGCATCCAGCTCCAGGTCGTCCAACGGCACGGCACACTCAGCGGTGAGGTGGCCGACGGTCGTGCGGCGCAGCGCGGTCAGGTGTCCGCCGACCCCGAGGGCAACCCCCAGATCGCGGGCCAGGGCACGCACGTAGGTGCCCGAGCTGACAGCCACCTGCACGTCGAGGTCGGTATGCCGTGCGCCGGGTGCGGTGCGCCGGCCCAGCACGTCGAAGCGGTGGACGGTGACCGGTCTGGCCGCCAGGTCGACCGCTTTCCCGGAGCGGACCCGGGCGTAGGAGCGCACACCGTCGACCTTGATGGCGCTGACGGCGCTGGGCACCTGCCGGATCGGGCCGGTCAGTGCACGCACCGCCTCGGCCACGCTCCGGTCGGCGACCGCTGAGGCGTCCACCGCAGCCGTGACCTCGCCCTCGGCGTCGTCGGTGACGGTGGTCTCGCCGAGTCGGATGGTGGCGGAGTAGGTCTTGTCGCAGCCGACGAAGAAGGTCAGCAGCTTGGTGCCCCGGTTGACCCCGAGGACCAGGACCCCGGTGGCCATCGGGTCCAGCGTGCCGGCATGCCCTACCCGCCGGGTCCCGCAGATGCCGCGAGCGCGAGCCACCACGTCGTGGCTGGTCCACCCCGACGGCTTGTCGACCACGAGCAAGCCGTCGCCGATCGGCGCACCGGGCGCTGCCGGGCGCGCTCGGCTCACCCCGTGCCTGCGGCGCCGGGGCGGTCGTCGGCGAGCGCGGCACCACCCTCGTCCTGGTCTGCCTCGGCGAGGTCGTCGCTCTCCCGAGGCTTGCGGTAGGGGTCCGCCTCGCCGGCATAGGCCCCCGCGCTGCGGGCTGCCGCCAGCTCCGCGTCACGCTCCTGGACCTGGCGCAGCTTCTCGGTGAGATGGGCAGCGCTCTCGGGCAGCGCGTCGGGGATGAACTCCAGGGTGGGGGTCAACCGGATGCCCAGCCCCTTGCCGGCGTGCGAGCGCAGCCGACCGCGGTAGTGCTCCAGCACCTCCGCGCTTGCGGCGCGGTCGGCGTCCTCGCCCAGCACGGTGTAGAAGACGGTCGAGTGCTGCAGGTCGCCGGTGACCCGCACATCGGTGACGGTCACGAAGCCGAGACGCGGATCCTTGACCAGGGTGTCCAGGCCTTGGGTGACGAGCACCCTGATCCGCTCGGCGATCTTGCGAGCACGGGCGGCGTCCGCCATGTCTCCTCCTACGTCGTCGTGGCGATCGACCAGTGTAGGCCGGTGGGGATCCCGCTTCATCCGGAGCGACGGCATACCGGGCGACGGCATAACGACCGATCAGGTCAGTATGCCGTCGCCCGGTGTGCGCCGGTCAGGCTCGGGGAATCTCGCGCATCTGGTAGGTGGTGATGACGTCCTCCACCTGGACGTCGTTGAAGGACCCGAGGTTGATGCCGCACTCGAAGCCCTCTCGGACCTCGGTCACGTCGTCCTTGAAGCGCCGCAGCCCGGCGATCTCCAGCTTCTCGGTGACCACGACGCCGGCTCGGGTGATCCGGGCCTTGGCCCCGCGGCGGATCTCGCCACCGCGCACGATCGAGCCCGCGACGTTGCCGAACTTGGAGGACCGGAAGATCTCGCGGATCTCGGCCGACCCGGTCTCGACCTCCTCGAACTCCGGCTTCAGCATGCCCTTGAGTGCGTTCTCGATGTCCTCGATGGCCTGGTAGATCACCGAGTAGTAGCGGATCTCCACACCCTCGCGCTCGGCGACCTCGGCGTTCTGGCCCTCGGCCCGCACGTTGAAGCCCAGGATCACCGCCTCGGAGGCCATGGCGAGGTTGATGTTGTTGAGCGTGATCGCGCCGACCCCACGGTCGATGATGCGCAGGTCGACCTCGGCGCCGACGTCGATCTGCAGCAGCGCGTCCTCCAGCGCTTCGACCGAGCCGGACACGTCGCCCTTGAGGATGAGGTTGAGCGTCTCCACCTTGCCGGCAGCAAGGGCCTCGTTGAGGTCCTCCAGGCTGATCCGCTTGCGGGACTTGGCCAGCGAAGCCTGACGGTCGGCCGCCTCCCGCTTCTCGGCGATCTGTCGTGCCGTCCGGTCATCCGGAGACACCAGGAAGGTGTCGCCGGCGCGAGGCACCGAAGCCAGACCGAGCACCTGCACGGGCCGGGACGGGGTGGCCTCCTGCACGTTGTGGCCGTGCTCGTCGAGCATCGCCCGGACACGCCCGTGGGCCGCTCCGGCGACGATGGAGTCGCCGACCCGCAGCGTGCCCTGCTGCACCAGCACCGTCGCCACGGGACCACGGCCTCGGTCCAGGTTGGCCTCGATCGCCACCCCACGGGCGTCCTTGTCGGGGTTGGCCCGCAGGTCCAGCGCGGCGTCCGCGGTGAGCAGCACCGCCTCCAGCAGCGATTCGATGTTCTCACCGGCCTTAGCCGAGACGTCGACGAACATCGTCTCGCCGCCGTACTCCTCGGCGATGAGGTCGTACTCGGTGAGCTGCTGACGCACCTTCTGCGGGTTGGCTCCGTCGACGTCGATCTTGTTGACCGCGACGACGATCGGCACGTCGGCAGCCTGCGCGTGGTTGAGCGCCTCCACGGTCTGCGGCATGACTCCGTCGTCCGCGGCCACCACCAGGATGGCGATGTCGGTGACCTTGGCACCACGCGCACGCATGGCGGTGAACGCCTCGTGACCGGGGGTGTCGATGAAGGTCACGGCCCGGTCCATGCCCTCGTGCTGGGCGTGCACCTGGTAGGCACCGATGTGCTGCGTGATGCCCCCTGCCTCGTCGGCGGCCACGTCGGCCTCCCGCAGAGCGTCCAGCAGCCGGGTCTTGCCGTGGTCGACGTGACCCATGACCGTCACGACAGGCGGCCGGGGCAGCAGGTCCTCGTCACCCTCTGCCTCGGCCTCGGCGTCGAGGTCGATGTTGAAGGAGTTGAACAGCTCGCGCTCCTCCTCTTCCGGGGACACCAGGCGGATGTCGTAGCCGAGCTCGGAGCCCAGCACGCCGAAAGTGACCTCGTCCAGCGACTGGGTCGCCGTGGCCATCTCACCGAGGTGGAAGAGCACCGTGACCAGCGCGGCCGGGTCGACGTTGATCTTGTCCGCGAAGTCGGACAACGAGGCTCCACGTCGGACCGAGATCGTCTGGCCGTTGCCGCGGGGCACGTTGACACCCCCGATCGAGGGTGCCTGCATCTGCTCGAACTCGGCGCGCTTGGCCCGCTTGGACTTGCGCCCGCGCACCTTGCCACCGCCGCGACCGAAGGCACCCTGGGTGCCTCCGCGGCCTCGTGGGCCACCGCCACGGCCACCGCCGCCCCCGCGGAAACCTCCGGGCGCTCCTCCGGGGGCACCCCCGGGGCCACCGCCGGGTGCGCCTCCAGGACGGCCACGCCCTCCCGGACGAGCCGGCCGGTCGCCCGGACGGGGCACGGCGGCCCGGTCGGGCATCATCGCGGGGTTGGGGCGAGCGCCCCCGGGGCGGGGAGCACCGGGACGGGGGCCGCCGGCTCCGGGCGCCCCGCCGCGCGTGCCACCGGGCCGGGGCATGCCCTGGCTGGGTGCAAAGGGGTTGTTGCCCGGTCGGGTAGGTCCGTCCCCGCGCTCACCGTGGTCCGCACGCTCGGTGCGGTCGCCGCGACCGCCGCGCATGCCCTGGCTGGGCGCGAAGGGGTTGTTGCCCGGACGCGGACCGGGCTTGCCTCCGGCACGGTCCTTGTGCTCGTCACCAGGCCGATCCCGGCGCTCGTCCGCAGGGCGCTCGCTGCGCGGTGCGGGCTTGGGCCCCGGGCGAGCAGCCGCGGCTGCCGGGGAGGCGCTGGCGCGCTCCTCGGCAGCTGGGGCCGACTCGCCTGTGGCCTGGTCCGCGGCGGGTGCGGCCTCGGCCGGCGACGGAGTCGGAGCGCTTAGCGGGGCCGAGTCGTTCGGCGAGGTCCGCTGCGGGTCGGGCGCCGGCGACTCGGCCTGCGCCGGCCGGGGGCCGGGGG
>NZ_JBPCKQ010000190.1:0-31299 GCF_051004135.1 Ornithinimicrobium sp. | reverse complement strand
TGAGCGCGACTCCTACACCCGGCACTACGCCGTGGTGCACCGCGGGGCGCACCAGCTGGCCGAGGAGGCCACCGAGGCGTTCGAGGCCGCGCGGGCAACCGTCGCTCGCTTCGTCGGTGCCGACCCCGGCGAGGTCGTCTTCACCAAGAATGGCACCGAGGCGATCAACCTCATTGCGTATGCCGTCAGCAACGCCGCCGCTCCGGGGGCGGTCGCCGGCGCCGACCCGGAGGTCGCCGCCCGGCTGCGGCTCGGACCGGGTGACGAGATCGTGGTCACCGAGATGGAGCACCACGCCAACCTGGTGCCGTGGCAGGAGCTGGCCCGACGCACCGGCGCGACCTTGCGCTGGATCGGGGTGAGCGACGACGGTGAGCTGGACTCGCCGCATACCGTGATCGGGGCCAGGACCAAACTGCTTGCGCTGACCCACGTGTCCAACGTGCTGGCCACGCACAACGACATCGCACCGTATGCCGCCGCTGCCCGCGAGCACGGCGCGCTGGTGGTGCTCGACGCCTGCCAGTCCGTTCCGCACCTGCCGGTGGACGTCACCAAGCTGGACGTGGACTTCTTGGTCTTTACCGGGCACAAGGTGCTCGGCCCGTCAGGCATCGGCGTGCTGTGGGGGCGGCGCGAGCTGCTGGAGGCCATGCCGCCGTTCCTGACCGGCGGCTCGATGATCGAGGTCGTCCGGATGGAGGGCTCCACCTATGCGCCGCCGCCGCAGCGGTTCGAGGCCGGCGTGCCCGTCGCCGCGCAGGCGGTCGGGTTGGCCGCAGCCTGCGACTACCTCGACGAGCTCGGGATGGACCGGGTCGCCGCGCACGACCAGGCCCTGACGGCATACGCGTTGGAGTGTCTC
Source organism: Ornithinimicrobium sp. (assembly GCF_051004135.1). Lineage (GTDB taxonomy): Bacteria > Actinomycetota > Actinomycetes > Actinomycetales > Dermatophilaceae > Ornithinicoccus. Next base: position 30,434 of record NZ_JBPCKQ010000190.1, on the reverse strand, counting down.
GCGCAGCGTCCGTGGGTGCAGATCCTCGGGCCCAGGGACCCGGCGCGGCGGGTCGGCGCCGTCGCCTTCACCGTCGACGGGGTGCACCCGCACGACGTCGGCCAGGTGCTGGACGACCAGGGCATCGCCGTGCGCACCGGACACCACTGCGCCTGGCCGCTGCACCGTCGGCTGGGCCTGACCGCCACCACCCGGGCCAGCTTCGGTGTCTACACCACGACCTCCGAGATCGACGCGTTCGTCGACGCGCTGGACCGGGTGCCGCAGATCTTCGGGGTGAGCGCCTGATGGACCTCTACGGTGAGCTGTTGCTCGAGCACTCCAAGCGCCCGCTGCATGCCGGGTTACGCGACGACGCCGACGCCGAGGTGCACCACGTCAACCCCACCTGCGGCGACGAGCTCACCCTGCGGGTCCACCTGGACTGGACGGCCGGCGATGACGGGGCGGTGCTGCACGACCTGTCCTACGACGCGCTGGGCTGCAGCATCTCGATCGCCGCGACCTCGATGCTCGCCGAGGAAGCAGTGGGCCGTCCCGTCGCCGAGACGCTGGCCACCTACGCGCAGGTGCACGCGATGTTGACCTCCAAGGGGCAGGACCCCGGCGACGCCGAGCAGATCGGCGACGCCGTAGCGCTGGCCGGAGTGGCGAAGTACCCCGCCCGGGTCAAGTGCGCGCTGCTGGGCTGGAGCGCCTACCTCGACGCTCTGGCCCGTGCCGGAGTCGACATCGCCACCGCCACCGCCAAACGTGAGACCGTAGACCAGAACCCCACTGCCAGGAAGGTTGACCAATGAGTGAGACCACCGCCGTGCCCAACGTCGCCGACGTGGAGGAGGCCCTGCGCGACGTCGTCGACCCCGAACTCGGGATCAACGTCGTCGACCTCGGCCTGATCTACGGCGTGACCGTCGATGCGCAGGCGCACGCCGTCATCGACATGACGCTGACCAGTGCCGCCTGCCCGCTGACCGACGTCATCGAGGAGCAGACCGCGCAGGCCCTGGAGGGTATGGTCGCCAGCTACCGGGTCAACTGGGTCTGGATGCCGCCCTGGGGTCCGGACAAGATCACCCCCGAGGGCCGTGAGCAGCTGCGCGCCCTGGGCTTCAACGTCTGAGGTGACCTCCGGACCCCGTCGGGTCGAGGTCGCGCCGCAGCGGCTGACCCGCTGGGTCGAGGGTTTCACCACCCGGCACGGTGCGGTGACCTGGGGGCGGGACGACACCGCTTACCTGCTGGTCGGTGCAGACGGGAGCACCGCCCGGATGGAGTCCTGGAACCCACCGCTTGACGTAGCGCCGCCGCCCGACCTGCCCGGGTGGGTGGCGGCGCCGTCACGGCTGGGTCTGATCCTGGTCCGCCGCGGCGGGTATGCCGTGGGGCTGGCCGAGGGGGACCGGCTGGTCGCGCACAAGTGCGGCACCCGCTATGTGCAGTCGCGCACCGCGGCCGGCGGGTGGAGTCAGCAGCGGTTCGCCCGGCGCCGGTCCAACCAGGCGGATGCCCTGGTGGGCTCGGTGGCGCAGCGGGCGCAGGCGATGCTGGGGGAGGGGCGGTTGGACGCCCTCGTGGTGGGCGGTGACAAGGCGCTGGTCCGCGAGGTCCTCGCCGTCGACCGGCTATCGGGGCTGGCTGCGCTGCCTCAGCGCGCCTTCCACGATCTGCCCGACCCGCGGCTGGTCGTGCTGGAGAAGACGCTGCAGCGCGCCCGCTCGGTGCAGCTCACCCTGACCGACCCCACCCCGTGAGGCGAGACGCTAGTAGGCGGGATGTGAGCGGCAGCAGGGTCGGCCTGACCTCCAGACCATCGGCCTAGTTCCGGACCATCGCCTCAGCTGCACAACATCGCGCTACAGCGCGATTGTGTGTCACGAAGGCGCTCTCCCCGCGAAAGAGGGCGACCCTCGGAACGGGGAGGTGGTCCGGGCTCACTGCTGCATCGACTCGACTTCACCGAGGTCAACCGCTTCGTCGAGTTCGGTGCCGAGCAGCTCTGGTTTGAGCGGCCGCTCACTTGACCTCGGCTCGCAGCGCGCGGCGAACGCCGATCGCCAACGGGATGAAGATCCACAGGAGCGTGGTGACTCCCAGATGGGTCCACAGCGGGTCGGTGCGCACGAGGTCCTCATCGCCGACCCGCCCAACCACGCTGCCTGACCGGAACGATCAGGTGGGCCACATGTGGTCGTTGATCACGTGGGTGGCGCCGGCCTCCCGGTCCTTGACGCGGTAGGTCAGCCGCTGCTTCCCGCAGCGCCGACACTCCTGATGCACACCCCCGATCGACGCTGCCTCGACGTCCTTGAGCAGCTCCCACTTATGACCGCGGATTCTACAGATTACGGACCGCATGGCATCCACCTCATCGAATTGCCTGTCCACCTCATCGTACTCTCGTCGGGCGGGAGCGGACTTCCGGTGGTACTGGGTGGCACGCCTGCTGTCCGTCCTCGGTGCTCAGAGCACGTATGCCGCATATTGCTTGCTGGCGCTGGCTCTGTTCGACGACCCGTTCCGGGCCGGCCTGGTCACTGCCGCCAGCTACGGCTCGACCCGTCTTCGGTGCGGCGTCGAGCGCTGCGCTGCCGGACCTGGTCCCGCGGCACCGACTGTCGGCGGCGTCGTCGGCCAACGAGGGTCGCGATGCGACCCTGTCCATGGTCGGACCGGTGGTCGATGGGGCACTGATCGTTGTCGCGACCTGGGCGCCGTTCGCGTTCGCGGCGCTCACCTTCGCCATGTCGGGGGCCTGCTGACGCGCATCTCCACGTCGCTGCGGGTGCCCGAGGAGGATCGGACCGCCCCCGGTCGGGCTCGGCGCGACGAGGTGCTTGCCGGCTTCCACGTCGTGCGCTCCGACACGGTGCTGCTGCGCAGCATCGTCTTCCTGTCCGGCATGGGTTTCGTCCTCACCGCATCGTTCTTCACCGTGATGGAGCTCTTCAACAGCCGGGGCAGCACCCTGCAGGCCGGTGTTGTCATCGCTATCCAGGGAGCCGGGCTGCTCGCCGGCTCGGCCATCGCCCCGGTCCTGGGAGATCGGCTTCGACCGCTGACCGCCTTCGCGATCCAGGGTGCCCTGTGGACCCTCGGTCTGGCCGTCATCGCCTGGTCACCCACGCTACTGGTCACCGGTCCGGCGCTGGCTGGTATGTGGGCGGCTGTCCCTACCGGACGGGTGTCCTTGCAGTCCTACATCGCCGACGAGGTGCCGATAGGTCTACGGGGTCGGCTGCACAGCGTCCGGTTCGTGACCTCCGCCCTGACAACCCCGCTCGGTCCGCTGGCCGCGGGGGCGGTGCTGTCCTCGTGGTCGTCCTCGACCGGGCTGTGGGGCTTGGCGGCGCTCAGCTTGATCGTGACGGCGAGCAGCACTGTGGATCGACGCCAAGCGACGGGTCGATGAGGTCGCGGTCCCGCTGCCAATACGGGTCGGGTGCCCCGGCAAACGCGCCGGCATTCTCCGCACAGAGCGGCGCCACGGCGGCGGACCAGCAGGGCACGAGGCGGGCAGCAGGGCGCCCGGAGACGGTGATCTCGATCTGCTCGCCGCAATGGACGCGACGCACGAGCGCTGCCGCATGCTGGCGCAGCTCGCCTACGCTCACAGAGGCCACGGGACAACGGTAGCCGCTGCGACGTCGCGGCTACCGGGATCGACTAGCGTTGCAGCTGCCCCACCAGAGCCGATGCCAGGGCGGCGCCGGACAGGTATGCGGCCTCGACTCGTGGTCGGTCCGACCAGGCGTCGCCGCAGAGGCCGATGCCCGCGTCACTGAGATGGTGGTCGACGTCCCGAGCGCCGGTGGGACGGGCGAAGGACCATCGGTGCTGGTCGGTCCACTCCGGCTGCTCGGCTATCCCCATGAGTGACATCAGCCGCCGGAGCATCGGCTGCGTCGCCGACTCAGGGCTCTCCAGGTGCTCAGCGGCCAGGGCCGGGGTCGAGTGGGCCACCAGGACGGATGCGTCGTCCCCGCGGCGACGGCCGTCGTCGGCGATCCAGGCCAGCTGGTCGTCGCCGTTCACGAAGGCACCGTCGAAAGCCTCGTCCCACTGCCGCGACGCCCAGCCGGCGCTCAGCGCCAGCACCGGCTCGAACGGGTCCGCGAGCTGCGCGACCTCGGCGCTCAGGTCTGGGCTCAGCAGCCGATCTGCCTGCGGGTCGGGCATGGCCAGCACCACCGCCTGCGCCGGCCGGTCGTCCACGAGCAGACCGCCAGATCCGCGACTGACGGACGTGACGGTATGCCGTTCGACGGCCAGTCCGTCAGCCAGATCCTCGACCAGTCCGCGCAGACCACCTGGAGCGCCCCAACGCAGCGAGCCCTGCTTGGGCTCGGCGCGTGCTCCGTCCTCGAACACGTCGAAGGTGTCGGTCCACGGGCGCGCCAGACCGCGGGCGGCCCAGTCGTCCACCACAGCCTGGAAGCGCTCGTCGCTGACCGTGAAGTAGGACGCGCCGGTGTCGACCGCGCGCGCGTCGATGTTCTTGACCGCCATCCGGCCGCCCAGTCGGCGCCCCCGGTCGAGCACCTGCACGTCGACCCCGGCCTCGGCCAGAACACGAGCACAGGAGATGCCGGCGATCCCGCCACCGATCACGATCACGGGGTCCGCTGCTGTCATGTGGCCATCCTCTCAACAGGCTCAGCCATCGAGGCTCGCGGCGTTGAAGGTGTCGCACTGCCGGGGGTCACCGGTGTCGTAGCCGACCATGAACCAGTGCTGCCGCTGGGCCGACGACCCGTGCGTCCACGCCTCGGGCTCCACCCGGCCCTGGGTGGTGCGCTGGATCCGGTCGTCACCCACCGCCTCGGCCGCGGACAGAGCCGACTCGATCTGCTCCGGGGTGATCGGCTCGAGCAGCGTCTCCCCGTCGGCGTCCTGCGTCTGCGAGGCGTGCGCCACCCAGGCCCCGGCGAAGCAGTCGGCCTGCAGCTCGGTGCGCACCGCACCGGACTCCGGGCCCTGCCGGTCCTGCTGCGAGCGGGCCAGCACCCCGGTCAGGTTCTGGATGTGGTGACCGTACTCGTGCGCCACGACATACATCTGCGACAGCGGGCCCCCGTCACCACCGAGCCGCTCCAGCTGGTCAAAGAAGCCGGTGTCCAGGTAGATCGTGGAGTCCACGGGGCAGTAGAACGGGCCGACGCTGCTGTCGGCGCCCCCGCACCCGGTCTGCACCGAGCCGTCGAAAATGACCGTCGGGGCCTCCCGGTAGTCCCTGAAGGCGCCGCTCCAGTAGTCCTGCACGCTGATCACCGTGCCCACCATGCGGCAGTCGACATCCTCGTTGGCGTCCGCGCCGGTCCGGCACTGGGGGAACGCCTGGGAGGTGCCGCTCTGCGCATCGGCGTCGCTGACGTAGGGGGAGGAGTAGTCGACCTGGCCGCCGGAGACGGTGCCGCCCGGCAGGCCGGAGGGGTCGCCGCCGTGCAGGTAGACGAGCACGGCGATGAGCAGACCACCGATACCGCCACCGGCGGCGACGCCACGCCCACCGATACCGCCACCGCGCCCACCTCGGCGCACCTGGTCGGTGCTGAGGCTGGCATCGTCACGAAACGTCATGGGGCTCCCTCGGAATCGGCGCGGCCATCAACATACTGCCCCGTACACTGGAGCCCTGCCGCCCGGAGCGAGCATCGGCATACCCACCCTCTTTGTGAACCAGGAGTACCACCCGTGATCGTTGCCTCCGGCCTTGAGCTGCGCGCGGGCTCCCGACTGCTGATGGACGATGTGTCCTTCCGCGTCGCGCCGGGTGATCGCGTCGGGCTGGTCGGGCGCAACGGCGCGGGCAAGACCACGCTGACCCGGGTGCTGGCGGGGGAGGGTGAGGCCGCGGGCGGCACCATCACCCGCGGGGGTGGGGTCGGCTACCTGCCGCAGGACCCACGCACGGGCGATCTGGAGATGCTCGGTCGCGACCGGATCCTGTCGGTCCGCGGTCTGGACACGGTGGTGCGGGACATGCGCCGCACCGAGCAGGCGATGGCCAGCACCGATGAGATGGAGCGGGAGAAGGCGATGAGCCGCTACGCGCGGCTGGAGGGGGAGTTCACCTCTCGCGGTGGGTATGCAGCCGAGTCCGAGGCCGCGTCGATCTCCAGCAGTCTGGGGTTGCCCGAGCGGGTGCTCGACCAGCCGCTGCGCACCCTGTCCGGCGGGCAGCGTCGGCGCGTCGAGCTGGCCCGGATCCTGTTCTCGGGCGCTGACACCCTGCTGCTGGACGAGCCCACCAACCACCTCGACGCCGACTCGGTGGTGTGGCTGCGTGACTACCTCAAGACCTACCCCGGCGCGCTGCTGATCATCTCCCACGACGTGGCACTCATTGAGACTGTCGTGACCAAGGTGTTCTACCTCGACGCCAACCGCGCCCAGCTCGACGTCTACAACATGGGCTGGAAGCACTACCTGACCCAGCGGGAGAACGACGAGCGGCGCCGGCACCGGGAGCGCAACAACGCCGAGAAGAAGGCGCAGACCCTGCTGGCGCAGGCCGACAAGATGCGGGCCAAGGCCACCAAAGCGGTGGCCGCACAGAACATGGCCCGCAGGGCCGAGCGGCTGCTGGCCGGGCTGGAGGACGAGCGAGCGCACGAGAAGGTCGCGGCGCTGCGCTTCCCGACGCCGGCCGCGTGTGGGCGGACCCCGTTGACCGCGGAGAGCCTGTCCCGCTCCTACGGCTCGCTGGAGATCTTCACCGACGTCGACCTGGCCATCGACCGCGGCACCAAGGTGGTCGTGCTCGGCCTCAACGGTGCCGGCAAGACCACGCTGCTGCGACTGCTGGCCGGCATCGATGACCCGGACACCGGTGAGGTGCGGCCAGGGCACGGGCTGAAGCTGGGCTACTACGCCCAGGAGCACGAGACTCTCGACACCAGCCGCTCGGTGCTGGCCAACATGAAGTCCGCGGCGCCGGACCTGGACGAGACCGCGACCCGCAAGGTGCTCGGCTCGTTCCTGTTCTCCGGTGATGACGCGCTCAAGCCGGCCGGGGTGCTATCCGGTGGTGAGAAGACCCGCTTGGCGCTGGCCATGCTCGTGGTCTCCGCTGCCAACGTGCTGTTGCTCGACGAGCCCACCAACAACCTGGACCCCGCCTCGCGCGAGGAGGTGCTGGGTGCGCTGCGCAACTACGAGGGCGCGGTGGTGCTGGTCTCGCACGACGAGGGCGCCGTGTCCGCGCTGGAGCCCGAGCGGGTGCTGCTGCTCCCCGACGGTGTCGAGGACCACTGGAACAAGGACTACCAGGACCTGGTCGCCCTCGCCTGAGCCCGTGGTCGAGCGACGGTCACGTGCCCACCGACCGTTGTGCGCGCCACCGTGGCGTGCGCAGGGCGCGCCCGCGCGCACAACGGTCGGCAGTGGGGCCTGGCGACGGTCGCGTGGCCGATGGTCGACGCGGTGAGGTGAGGGAGGCTCGTCCCGGATTGAGGCACGGTGCGTGCCTGACCTGCCGGAATAGCCCCAGGTCGGCTCGGCGTTGAGGGGCCGAGGACGCAGGAGGCGATCAGATGGCGATGCCAGGCATGAGTAGGGGACCGGCATACCGCACGTTCAGCAGGGACCGCTCGGTGGCTGAGCGAAAGATCCGGGACGACACGGTGCGCCGAGTGCTGGCCTACGGCCGCCCGATGTGGCGCCAGATCGCGATTTTCCTCGTGCTCACCGTCTTCGGCGCGATGCTGGTCGTGGCCACCCCGCTGCTGCTCGGGCGGATCATCGACGACGGTGTGACCCCGGGCAACCTGGTCGTCGTCTACACCCTCGCGGCACTGGTCGCTGTCCTGGCGCTCGTCGAGGCCGTGCTGACCGTGGTCACCCGCTGGTTCTCCGCCCGGATCGGGGAGGACCTGATCCTGGACCTGCGCAAGGAGGTCTTCGGGCACGTGCTGCGCCAGCCGATCGCGTTCTTCACCCGGGCGCAGACCGGGGCGCTGGTCAACCGGCTCAACACCGACGTCATCGGCGCGCAGACCGCCTTCACCTCCATCCTGTCCGGACTGGTCAGCAACGTGGTGACCCTGGTCATCGTCTTGATAGCGCTGGTGTCGCTGTCCTGGCAGATCACGATCCTGGCCGTGCTGCTGCTGCCGATCTTCCTGGTCCCGGCCAGCTTCATGGGCTGCCGGCTGTCGACGCTGACGCGCACCCAGATGAACCTCAACTCCGAGCTCGCCAGTCGGATGACCGAGCGGTTCAACGTGGCCGGCGCCCTGCTGGTGCGGCTGTTCGGCCGGCCCGAGACCGAGGCGAGCGAGTATGCCGAGCGCGCCAAGGGGGTGCGCGACACCGGTGTGGCCATCTCGGTCAATCGGGTCGTCTTCGCCGCCGGCCTGGGGCTGGTCGCGGCCCTGGCCACCGCCCTGGTCTACGGTCTCGGCGGCGCGATGGCCGTCTCCGGCAGCCTGACGACCGGGTCCCTGGTCAGCATGGCCGCTCTGCTCAGTCGCCTCTACGGCCCGCTGACCGCCCTGTCCAACGTGCGCATCGACATCATGACCGCGCTGGTGGCCTTCGAGCGGATCTTCGAGATCGTCGACCTCAAGCCGCTGGTCGCCGAGGCCGAGCACCCCACGCCGCTCCCACCGGGCCAGGTCGGGATCACCTTCGAGGCCGTCGACTTCGCCTATCCCGAGGGTGACACCGTGGGGCTGTCCTCCCTGGAGCTGCGCCCCGGCGCCGAGCACGCGGACGGCAGCGCCGTGCTGCGCGGGGTGGACCTCGACATACGACCCGGTCAGCTGGTCGCGCTGGTCGGCCCCAGCGGGGCCGGCAAGACCACGCTGACCACCCTGGTCTCCCGGCTCTACGACCCCACCGCGGGCACCGTGCGGATCGGCGGGGTCGACCTGCGTGAGGCCACGATGGCCTCGCTGCGCGACACCATCGGCGTGGTCAGCCAGGACGCCCACATGTTCAACGACAGCATCCGGGCCAACTTGCACTACGCCATGCCCGAGGCGAGCGAGCAGGACATGGAGCAGGCGCTGCGCGGTGCGCAGATCTGGAGCCTGATCGAGCGGCTGCCCGACGGCCTGGACACCGTCGTGGGCGACCGCGGGCACCGGCTGTCCGGCGGGGAGAAGCAACGTCTGGCCATCGCCCGGCTGCTGCTGAAGTCACCCAGCGTCATCGTGCTGGACGAGGCCACCGCCCACCTGGACAGTGACTCCGAGGCCGCGGTCCAGCGAGCCTTGGACGAGGCGCTGCAGGACCGCACCTCGCTGGTCATCGCGCACCGCCTGTCGACCGTGCGCAACGCCGACAGCATCATCGTGCTGGCCGCGGGCCAGGTCGTGCAGCGTGGCACGCACGAGGAGCTGCTCGCCGAGGGCGGGATGTACCGGATGCTCTACGAGACCCAGTTCGCCACGGACCCGGTCCAGGTCGGCGCGGGCACCGGCTCGGAATGAGCCCCGAGCGCCGGGGCGCGCGGGCCGGTCGGTCGGCACGACCAGGGTCGGCTCACTCGTCCTCGTCGTCCCAGATGCGGGTGCGCTTGGCTGTGCGGGGTATGTCGTTCGCCGGTCCGCCTGCTTCCCGGGCGTCGCGCCGGGCCAGCAGCACCACCAGCACCACGCCCAGGGGAGCGGTGAGCCACCACTGCAGGGCGTAGGCGAAATGCGTGCCCAGCCCGGTGTCCGGAGGGTCGGCGGCGGCCGGGCGCTCCGGCGCGGTGGCGCTGCTGGGCACCGACTCCGCATCGAGCACCAGGTAGGCGTTGTAGAGCTCGTTGCCGGTGCGCTGGGAGGCCTCTGTCAGGTTGATCGAGGCCAGCTGCCCCTCCGGCATCTCCCGCTCCAGATCCTCCTCCCCGGGCCGCAGCCAGCCGGTGACCGTCAGCTCTGCGTCCGGCACGGGGGGCACGTCCGGCAGGGTGGAGGCATCTGCGGCGTTGCGGACCCAGCCGCGGTCCACCAGCAGCGCAGCCCGGCCCTCGGCGCCGGACCCGGCCGGGCCCTCGGGCACGAACGGCACGACCACCGCATACCCGTAGACTCCCCGGTGCGGGCGGTTGCGCACCAACAGCTGCTCGTCGACCAGATAGTGCCCGGTCACCTCCACCCGGGTCCAGTCCTGAGCGGGCCCCAGAGGATCCTCCGCCGAGGCCAGGGCGCTCGTCAACGGAACGGGCTCCGCGTCGTAGTGCTGCTCGACGCGGTCGCGGGCAGCCACCTTCGCCTCGTGCCGGGAGTACTGCCAGTTGCCCAGCAGCACCGCGACGACCGCGAAGACCGCGGCCAGGGCCAGCGCGAGCAGCCGCCGCGGCGTCAGCAGGGTGGACAGGAGGGACAACGCAGGTCAGCCGTCATCGGGAGTCAGCTCGCCCACGGCCAGCACCTCGATCAGGAAGCCACGAAGGTCGACGAAGGTGCGCAGGTGCTCCACGTGGTCGGGGCAGGCCACCCACACCTTGCGCCGCTGCTCGGTGTGAATTCGGGGGTTGCGCCAGATCACGGCTCGCGTAGCCTCCTGCCGACATCCCTTGGCGCTGCAGACCAGATCGGCCCCTGGGGTCACGACCGGTCGTGACCGGGGGGAAGTGCCCGCACGGGGGACCGGGGTGCCTGGTTGCTGCCCCGATGGTCCACGTTGTTGGCCAGCATCACCGCGAACGACGGGATCAAGATTGCGGCCGCCGCCAGGGCCGAGCCGATGATGATGTGTCCGCTGAGCAGGGCCCACACGGACAGTGGGAAGGCCAGGATGCGGAACGTCATGGCGATCAGATAGGTCCGCATACGCCCGGCTCGATCCTCCTGCCGGGAGCGCGGGGCCGAGGTCACGGCCTGCGGCTGTTGCGGAGTGCGCATGCCTCTACTGTACGGCTACGGTGTGCGGGTGACTGAGCCGCATACCTCGGACCGCACTGCCGCGCCCCGCGCCGTCCTGGTCACCGGAGGCAACCGTGGCATCGGACTGGCGATCGCCCGGGCCTTCGCCGACGCCGGCGACGACGTGGTGATCACCCACCGCAGCGGCAACCCGCCGGAGGGTATGCGGGGGGTCCGGTGTGACGTCACCGACTCGGCCAGCGTGGACCAGGCGTTCACCGAGGTCGAGCAGCTGCTGGGCCGACCCGTGCAGGTCCTGGTCGCCAACGCGGGCATCACCCGCGACACCCTGCTGATGCGGATGAGCGACGACGACTTCGACGCGGTGCTGGACACCAACCTCACCGGGGCCTTCCGGTGCGCGCGGCGAGCCGCCAAGGGGATGATCCGGGCCCGGGCGGGGCGAATCATCCTGATCTCCTCCGTGGTCGGGCTGCTGGGCTCTGCCGGGCAGGCCAACTACGCCGCGTCCAAGGCGGCGCTGGTCGGCCTGGCGCGCTCGATCACCCGTGAGCTGGGCGGGCGGGGGATCACCGCCAACGTCGTCGCCCCCGGCTTCATCGAGACCGAGATGACTGCTGAGCTGCCGGCCGAGCGCCGCCAGACCTATCTGGCCTCCATCCCCGCCGGACGGTTCGCCGACCCCGCCGAGGTCGCGCAGGCCGTGCGCTTCCTGGCCGGCCCCGATGCGGCATACATCTCCGGTGCCGTCATCCCCGTGGACGGCGGCCTGGGGATGGGACACTGAGGCGCCACCCACCGACCACCGGCCGTGCCAGCACCCCGGCGCGGGTCACGACGAAGGACACACATGCTGCTGCAGGACAAGAAGTTGCTGATCACCGGTGTCCTCAAGGACTCCTCCATCGCCTTCCACGTGGCCCGGCTGGCCCAGGAGCATGGAGCGGAGGTCGTGCTGACCTCGTTCGGTCGCACCATGCGGATCACCCAGGCCGTCTCCCGGCGACTGTCCGAGCCCGTGCAGATCGTGGAGCTCGACGTGAGCAACACCGAGCAGCTGGAGACCCTGGCCGACCGGGTCGGTGAGCACGTCGACCACCTCGACGGCGTGCTGCACTCGATCGGCTTCGCGCCCAAGGGCGCCTTCGACTTCATGGGGGCCCCCTGGGAGGACGTCTCGACGGCGCTGCAGATCTCGGCCTACTCCCTGAAGTCGCTGACCACGGCGGCGCTGCCACTGATGGGTCGCGGAAGCAGCGTGGTCGGGCTGACCTTCGACGCCAGCTACGCCTGGCCCGTCTACGACTGGATGGGGGTGGCCAAGGCGGCGTTCGAGTCGACCAGCCGATACCTGGCCCGCGACCTGGGCCCGATGGGGATCCGCAGCAACCTGGTCGCGGCGGGGCCGGTGTCCACGACGGCAGCCAACTCGATCCCCGAGTTCGAGCAGTTCGCCAAGTGGGGCGAGCACGCCCCGCTGGGCTGGGACGTGCGCGACCCGGTGCCGGCCGCCAAGGGATGCATCGCCCTGTTCTCCGACCTCTTCCCCTGCACCACGGGTGAGATCGTGCACGTCGACGGCGGTTTCCACGCGACGGGCTTCTAGCGTGTCGGGCACCTTGTCGCGGTTCGGCTGATGAGTCCCGTCCCGCTCGAGGGTGCTGTCTCCGGGTCCGAAGACAGCGGCCGTGGGGTCGTCGTGCGCGAGATGCGGGTGCTCGAGGGGCCGAACCTCTACTTCCCACGCCCGGCCGTGAAGGTGAGCCTGTCGCTGCCCGGCTACCAGGGCGCCGAGCAGGCGACCATGCGTGACTTGGCGGGGCGGTTGGGTCTGCGGCAGGCCGCGCCAGGCAAGCCACGCACGGAGCAGCGACACCGCTTCCTGGTGCGTCTGGTCAGCGTGGTGCTGCGCAGGGTGGCGACCGAGGCGGGCAACCGACTGGCGGTGCGCGGGCGGACCGTGGCCGGCCTGGACGACGTCGTGGTGGCCTTCCCGTGGCGCAGCCGCGGGCGGGGTGAGGCGCTGGGCAGCACGTTGGGTGACGTGTTGACCACGCTGCTGGTCGGGGGCGACGTCGACACCGCCCTGGCGCAGGCGGCCGCGGTGGTCGACGCGGCCGAGCGGGGCGCCTCTGCTGCTCAGCGGCGACCCCGCATACCCGTTGTCTCGGTCACCGGCACCAACGGCAAGACCTCCACCACCCGGCTGCTGGCTCACAGGGGCATGGTCGCCGGCCGGCGCACCGGGTGGAGCTCCACCGAAGGGGTCTTCGTGCAGGGTGAGCAGGTGGTGGCCGGTGACTACTCGGGGCCCTCTGGTGCGCGCCAGGTGCTGACCGCTCCCGGGGTGCAGCTGGGGATCCTGGAGACGGCCCGGGGTGGGCTGCTGCTCAAGGGGATGGGCGTGGTGCACAACGACGTGAGCGTGGTCACCAACGTCACCGCCGACCACCTGGGCCTGCACGGTGTCGACACCGTCGACCAGCTTGCCGAGGTCAAGGCGATCATCACCCGGGTCACCAAGAAGGAGGGCTGGGTCGTGCTCAACGGTGACGACCCGCGCGTGCGGGCCATGGCCACCCAGGCGAGCGGTCGGATCTGGATGTTCAGTCTGGACCCGGACTCCCCGGCGCTGCGCGAGGCCCTGGACGCGGGTGGGCGTGGCCTGACGGTGCTGGACGGTGACCTGGTCATCGTGCGCCGCGACGCCGACCCGCAACGACTGGTGCGGGTCCGGGACGTGCCGATGACCTTGTCCGGGCTGAGCGAGCACAACATCGCCAACGCGCTGGCCGCGACGGCCGCCGGTCTGGGTGTCGGGCTGCCTTCGGCGTCCGTGGTGGAGGGTCTGCGGACCTTCGCCCCGGACCTCGCGCACAACCCGGGGCGGATGAACGTGTGGACCGTGCCCCTTGCCGGGGGTGGCTTCGGCACGGTGATCGTCGACCTGGCGCACAACGAGGCGGGCCTGGACGCGCTGCTCTCGGTCGCGGAAGGGCTGCGGCCCCCTGGCTCGCGGGTGCACCTCGGCCTCGGCGGGGTGGGCGACCGCACCGATGAGATCCTCTTCGGCCTGGGCGAGATGGCCGGGCGGCGGGCGGATCGGGTGCAGATCGTGCACAAGGGCGGCTACCTGCGCGGTCGCACGGCGGAGGACCTCGAAGCGCAGTTCGAGCGGGGCCTGGCCTCGGTGGGCATGGTCCACGGTGGCTCCTCGCCCACGGAGGTGGCGGGGCTCGCGGCCCTGGTGGAGCATCTTGCCGAGGGTGATGTCGCCGCGTTGATGTGTCACGCCGAGCGCCCGGCTGTGGTCCAGTGGCTTGAGGAGCACCAGGCGACCCCCGACTCGCCCCGTCAGGTGCGGCGCAAGGTCATCGCGTCCCGGGGGGAGCACGAGCTGGAGTCGGTGCTGGCCGCGGTGGCCCAGCAGGTCGGCGCCGAGCGGGTGGCGGCGGCCCGCGACCTGGTCGAGGTCACGCCCGAGGACCCCCGGCTGGTCTTCGAGCTGGCCTGCGCGCTGGACGCCGACGGCGACGCCTCGGCGGCCGCAGACCGCTACCGGGACGCCCTGGCCTCCGGGTTGCGCGAGCCGCACCGGTTCCGTGCCCAAATAGGGCTCGCCACCTGCCTGCGCGCGCTGGGTGAGCGCGTCGAGGCCACCGAGCTGCTGGCCGAGCTCGGCGCGCAGCGTCCGGACAGCGCCACAGTGGCGGTCCTGCGCGCGCTGCTGGGCGCCGACGGCGGAGATGCCACAGCAGGGGTGGCCGAGCTCGCCGAGTTTGTGATGACGCACGCCACGGGCACCGAGGATGCTGCATACCGCCCCGTCCTGCTGAGCCACGCCAAGGAGCTGCGTGCCTAGCCCTCACCCATTGGGCCTCGTCCGAGCACCTCCCCTGAGCCCTCTACCTTTACCCCATCCGCCGCCTCCCGACGCATCGCTCTGGCTGCCCGGGTGTTTCGTCAGACCTGCACAATCGCGATCTCGGTTGCCGACGCGCAGGTGGCCTCCGATTGTTCAGGTTTGACCAGGCGCTGCGTGACTGCCTGAGCCCTCCGGTGGAGCGTCTTGTCTCAGCGGAAGCGCGCCAAGGGCGCGGGTGGCGGGAGGACCTTGCCACCGCGGCGGCTGGACAACCACGAGACCAGGCACCAGGTGACATACTCCGGCTGGAACATGACCTCCTCCCAGGTGAAGCGAAAGACAGTCCAGCCCCAGGCGACGAGGTTGTCGTAGCGGAAGGCCTTGCGGTGCCGTGCTCAGTCCAGCTGTCCGCCTCGAGCACCAACTTCAGGCGCCACTCGGCGAGGTCGACCTTGGCCCACAGCCCGCTGTCCCAGATCTGCATCTGCGGCACCACGCCTTTCCAGGCCGGGCACGTCCAGCGCGATGGCCCGCAGCACCGACTCAAAGGGATTGTCCGGCTTGGCGGAGGCGTGTCGAGCGACCCGGCGGGCCCGGACGGATCCGGGTCCGCGCAGGGATTCGGTCGCCTCCACCAGGTCGTCGAGGTCCACGTCGTGCTCGCGCAGGGCCGAGTCCGCCACGGACAGAGCCTCGTCGAAGGGCAGGTCTCGGGCGCAGTCGAGCACCGTCTGTAGCGGTCGGGTCACGCCACGGTATGTGGTGCCCGGCGCGAGATCGCGCCAGTGGGCCGCGACAGTTCGCCGGACCCCGGGCGGGAGGCTACGAGCTTGGCGCACCGTGAGGTGGGCACGTTCGGGCACGGTCTTGACCTTCCACCCGTGCCCGAGGGCAGCACTTACATGAGACAACGTGGCCGTCATGGCGTGCGCTTTGGCCAGGTGCGCTCCGGTCTCGACAGCGACGTAACGTCCTCGCGCCCCCTTGGTGATGTGGTCGACGGCCACGGCGCACTGCACCCGCCGAGCCCCGCAGCGCTCGGTCAGCTCGACCCAGGTGGCTACTCCGCCGAGCTCACTCAGCGCCTCCTGGGCGCCCTGACTCTTGCTCATCTCTGCAGCGTGGCCACTGCGGCCTGACGGTGGCTGAGGTTGTCCACAGGCCCGGGCGCGTTTCGTCGAACCTGAACAATCACCCCGTCCGCGGTAAAAGCGCAGGCAGCCTCCGGTTGTGCAGGTTTGACGAAGCGCCGCAGAGGCGGCCAGGAGTGCACGGGGGCAGTGGGGCATGGGCGCGCGAGGGGCAGAGGGGGCTGGAGTGCGCGGGGGCAAGTGGGGAGGGTGCGCGGGGGGGAGCGGCGGGAGGTGGGAGGGCTCGCCGGGAAGAAAGTATGCGGTGGTCAGGGGGAGGGGGCGGGCTCCAGCTCCGTGTAGTCGGTGCGTGCCTCCTGCCCGGAGGCCTCCGCGGCGTCGTGCAGCTCCACGGGGTCCAGGTCGGGGTCGCCGCCGCGCAGGTCATCGGAGCGGGACCCCGCGTATGCGGACTGGCCGAGCAGCTCCAGCTCCGAGAGGACCCGGGCGTGCTGGTCGACGCACATGACGACCAGGTCGCCGGGGTTGGCCAGCACCATCGCCTCGCGGACGGCGTCGACCTCCTGCGGCACGACCCGCACCGAGCGGGCTCGGACATCGCCGCCCTCGATGCGCTCCCGGATCCCCTCGGCGACCAGCTCAGCCGCCGCGCCGACCGCACGGCCGCGGCGGTTGTCGTCCTCGCGCACCACGAGGACGTCGAAGAACTCGGCGGCGACCTGCCCCAGCTCGCGGATGTCCTCGTCGCGCCGGTCGCCCGCAGCGCCGATGATCCCGATCCGCGTGCTTGCCTCCTGCTGGGCCTGGTGCGCCCGCTGCTCCGACAGGTTGTCGACGAACTCCCCGAGCGCCCGCATACCGGCCGGGTTGTGGCAGTAGTCGACCACCACGCTGACGCCCTTGACGTCGAGCATGTTGAGCCGCCCGGGGGACAGGTAGTAGGAGGTGGTGAAGGTGCGCAGACCCTGGCGTATGTCGTGAAGCGGGGCGTCGACGGCGAACGCGGCGCCGGCGGCGGCCATGGCGTTGGCAACATTGAACCGGGCGGCCCCGCCGAACGTGCTGGGCAGCAGGTGCGTCCAGGCGAGCTGCATACTGCGCCGGCCGTGCCGGATCACGATCATCTCGCCGCGGTCGCTCGGCTCGAGCACCACCGCGCGGCCACCGCGGCGCAGCCGGACCTCGATAAGGGCCCGCTCGGGGCTGTCGGGCGGCTGCATGGAGAACCACACGACGTCGCCGCTGCAGTGCCGGCGCATCTCGCGCACGTGCGGGTCGTCGGCGTTGAGCACCGCGAAGCCGCCGCGGGGCACCGCCTCCACCACGACCCGCTTGACCGCGGCCAGCTGCTCGATGGTGTCGATCCCGCGCAGGCCCAGGTGGTCGGCGGCGACGTTGGTCACGACGGCGACGTCGTTGCGGTCATAGCCCAGGCCTTCGCGCAGGATCCCCCCGCGGGCGACCTCCATCACCGCGAAGTCGACGCGCGGGTTCTGCAGCACCATCCGGGCCGATTTGGGGCCGGAGGCATCCGAGCGCTTGACCAGCCGCTCGTCGATGACGATGCCGTCGGTCGAGGTCATTCCGACCTGCCGGCCCAGGCCCTTCATGATGTGCGCGATCATCCGCGAGGTGGTGGTCTTGCCGTTCGTACCCGTCACCGCGACGATCGGCACCCGGGAGGGGGCGCCGGGCGGGAACAGCAGGTCGACGACCGGCTTCGCGATGTACTGCGGCTCGCCCACGGTGGGGTGGGTGTGCATCCGGAAACCCGGGGCGGCGTTGACCTCGCAGATCGCTCCGCCGGTCTCACGCACGGGGGCGCAGATGTCGGGGCAGATGAAGTCGATCCCGGCGACGTCGAGGCCGATCAGCCGGGCGGCCTCCTCGGCGATCTCCACGTTCTCCGGGTGCGCGTCGAAGGTGCGGTCCACGGAGATGCCTCCGGTGGACATGTTGCCCGTCAGGGCGAGCTTGATCATCTCGCCCTCCGGCGGCACCGAGCCCATCCCGTGGCCCTGCGCGCGGACCAGCTCGACCGCACTCTCGGTGACGGCGATCCGGGTGAGTACCTTCTCGTGCCCGACCCCGCGGCGAGGGTCCGCGTTGGTGATCTCGACCAGCTCCTCGACGGTATGCCGGCCGTCGCCGATGACGTGCGCGGGCACCCGCTCGGCGATCGCCTGCATGCGCCCGCCGACGATCAGGCAGCGGTAGTCGTTGCCGGTGATGAAGGACTCCACGACCATGATCCCGCGCCGGGACTGCGCGGCAGCGTTGGGCCAGTGCGCCCGCACCGCAGCGTCGTCGCGCAGGTCGATGCCCACGCCCCGGCCGTGGTTGCCGTCGAGGGGCTTGACCACCACGGGGTAGCCGATGCGCCGGGCCACGGCCACGGCCTCGTCCTCGGTGCGCACGGTGGCGCTGGCGGGCACCGGGAGCCCGGCCGAGGAGAGCAGGGTGTTGGTCAGCGCCTTGTCGGAGGCGATGTCGACGGCCAGCGCTCCGGTGCGCGAGGTCATCGTGGCCCGGATCCGCTGCGCGTGGACGCCCTGGCCGAGCTGGACCAGGGAGGCGGTGTTGAGCCGCAGCCAGGGGATGTCGCGGCTGGCCGCCTCCTCGATGATGGCCGCGGTGGAGGGCCCGAAGGCGGTGCGCTGGGCCAGCCGCAGGAACGCGTCGAGCTCGGCCGTGAAGTCGAACGGACCCTGGTCGGAGTCGCCCCCGGCGCCCGAGCCCGCGGAAGCACCGGTGCTCGCGCTGATCGCTGCGTTGACGGTGCGCACGGCCAACTGACCCGCGGCCAGTCCGACGCGCTCGTCCAGGAAGCCGTAGATGACGTTGTAGTGCCCAGGTTTGCCCTTGACCATCCGGGTCTTGCCGCGGCGCAGGTCGTGCCCAGCCTCGGCCTGCAGCGCCAGTGCGACGTGCTCGGCGATGTGGCCCATCCAGGTGCCCTCGCGCAGTCGCTCCACGAAGCCACCGGGCCGTCCGCGCGAGCAGGTGTGCGCATGCAGCGCCGGCAGCCAGTCCAGCAGCTGGTCGGTGAAGCCGGGCACCTGGTGGGAGGGGTGGTGCTCCAGCACGCCGAGGTCGACGACCAGGTGGATCGCCTGGTCGTAGTTCCACACGTTGGGCCCGCGATAGACCCGGGACTCCGCGATGCGCAGCTCCGGGGCCGCCGGGCCGGGGGCCGTGTCGTCCACTCCTGCTCCTCTCACTGTTGCACTCGTCCACGCCCGTAGGCAGCGCGGCGGCTGCCGGTCAACGCCGCAGCGCGGCAGCCGCGTTGGCGGTCTCGTGCACGTCGGTCGGCGAGGTGACCACGGCCACCTCGGCGTGCTGCTCCTCGAAGTCGCGCAAGGCGACGTCGTGCAGGTCGAACACGGCTCCCCAGGGCAAGGAGTGCACCACGGCTCCCGACACCAGCAGGGGGGCGTCGCGCCGGGCCTCGTGCGCGTCGCTGACCGCCGCGCGCCCGTCGACGACATAGACGGCGCCGCCGCCCACGACCCGCAGGGTGCGCTCGTCGGTGATCTCGGCGGCCGTGTCCTCATCGATCCCCACGCCGAGCAGGCTGGGGGACCCGGCCACCAGCGACAGCAGGCGCCCATAGCGGGTGCGCTGGGCGAAGTGCTGGTCCAGGATCACCCCGGGAAGCAGGCCCAGGCCCGCCGTCAGCTGGGCCGACCGTTGCCGTGGGGTGACGCCCTCGTCGCCGAGGGAGATCATGAACTGGCTCAGCACCGAGGCCCCCGCCGACGTGCCGGCGACCACGGCGCCGCGCTCGTAGGCCCGTCGGATGGCCGCGGCCAGCGGCGTGCCCACGATCAGCTGTGCGAGCTTGAGCTGGTTGCCCCCGGTGATGAAGACCCCGGTGGCCAGGTCGACGGCGGCGAGCAGATCCGGCGCTCCGGCCTGCTCCCGGGAACGCGGGTGAACTGCGCTCACGTCCCGGGCGTGCAGCCGGGTGAACACCGAGCGATAGACCTCGACGGCCTCCTGCGCCATCGAGGACGCGGTGGGGATGACCACGATCCGGGCGTGTCGACCACCGGCCAGACTCACGAACCGCTTGAGCACGAGCACCCGCCGGCGCTTGTCCTCGGCCCCGCCGATGACCAGGAGGGTGCGCTCGGGGGGATCCGTCACCTCGCTCAGGGTGGATCCGGCGGCAGGCATGGGGGCAACTCTAGGCGCTGTCGCCCCCCTCGATCACGGTCCCCTTGCCGACGACGACGAGGCCGGAGTCGGTGACCGTGAAGCCCCGGGCCCGGTCGTGCTCGTGGTCGACCCCGATCGAGGTGCCGGGCGGCACATGGACGTACTTGTCGATGATGGCGCGCTCGATGGTGCAGCCCCGGGCCACGTTGACGCCGTCGAGCAGCACCGACCCGGAGACGGTGCTGAAGCTGTGCACCCGCACCTGGGGGGAGAGCACGGAGTCGCTCACCGTCGCCCCACTGATCACGACACCGGGGGAGACCGCGGAGTTGACCGCATGCCCGACGCGGTCTCCGGCACCGTGCACGAACTTGGCCGGTGGGTGACAGCCGTAGTTGGTCAGGATTGGCCAGTTCTCGTTGTAGAGGTTGAACACCGGGTGCACCGACACGGCGTCGATGTGCGCGTCGTAGTAGGAGTCGATGCTCCCGACGTCGCGCCAGTAGGCCCGGTCTCGGTCGGTGGCCCCCGGGACGTCGTTGTCGTTGAAGTCGTAGACGTAGCCCTCCCCGCGCTCGACGAAGGCGGGCACGATGTCGCCGCCCATGTCGTGCTTGGAGCCCTCCTTCTTGGCGTCCTCGCGCACCGCCTGCTCCAGCACATCGGCGTCGAAGACGTAGTTGCCCATGGACGCGAAGACCTCGTCCGGGGAGTCCGGCAGACCGGGCGGGTCGGTGGGCTTCTCCAGGAACTGCGAGATTCGCTTCGGGTCCTCGGCATCCACGTCGATGACCCCGAACTGGTCGGCCATCGAGCGCGGCTGGCGGATCGCGGCCACGCTCACCCCGGCCCCGGTCTCCTGGTGCTGGGCCACCATCTGGGAGAAGTCCATCCGGTAGACGTGGTCGGCGCCGACGACGACCACGATGTCCGGCTTCTCGTCGTGGATCAGGTTCATGCTCTGATAGATCGCATCGGCACTGCCGGCGAACCAGTGCTTGCCCAGTCGCTGCTGCGCGGGCACCGGCGCCACGTAGTTGCCCAGCAGGTTCGACATACGCCAGGTCTTGGTGATGTGGGTGTCCAGGCTGTGCGACTTGTACTGCGTCAGCACGACGACCTTGAGATAGCCGGAGTTGACGACGTTGGACAGCGCGAAGTCGATCAGCCGGTAGATCCCCCCGAACGGCACCGCCGGTTTGGCCCGGTCGGCCGTCAGCGGCATCAGCCGCTTGCCCTCACCCCCGGCCAGTACGATCGCCATCACCTTCGCCCGGTTGCGTGACCACGTTGCCATGACACCAACCTAGGGGGTGCGCCCGTCGGGCCGCGAGGGGTAGCCCCGCTTCGGCGGGGCCGCTAGCGTGTCTCGGGTGCCTATCGACATCGACGTCCTGACGCGGGAGTATCCGCCCAACATCTACGGCGGAGCGGGGGTGCACGTGCACGAGCTGGCCCGGGCCCTGCGCGCCAGGGACGACGTGCGGGTGCAGGTTCGTGCCTTCGACGACCCGGTCGACGAGCCGGGCACGACGGGGTATGCCGCGCTGCCACAGCTCGCGCAGGCCAACCCGGCGCTGCGCACCCTGGGGGTCGACCTCACCATCGCCGCCGATGTGCTCGCCGCGGCCCCCGACCTGGTGCACAGCCACACCTGGTACGCCAACTACGCCGGTCACCTCTCCTCGCTGATCGGCGGTATGCCGCACGTCATCTCCGCCCACAGCCTGGAGCCGATGCGGCCGTGGAAGGCCGAGCAGCTGGGCGGGGGCTACCGGCTGTCCAGCTACGTCGAGCGCACGGCATACCTGCATGCCGACGCGGTCATCGCGGTCTCGGACGGGATGCGCAAGGACGTGCTGGCCAGCTATCCGGACATCGACCCCGGCAAGGTGCACGTCGTGCACAACGGCATCGACGCCGAGCAATGGCAGCGCGACACCAGCGAGCAGGCTCGGGTGGTGCTGGCCGACTACGACATCGACCCGGACCGGCCCAGCGTGGTCTTCCTGGGCCGGATCACCCGGCAGAAGGGGCTGCCCTACCTGCTGCGCTCGCTGCGCGAGATCCCCGACGACACCCAGATCGTGTTGCTGGCCGGCGCCCCGGACACCCCGGAGATCAAGGACGAGGTCGTAGCATTGGTCGACCAGCTGCGCTCGGACCGCGGTGGCTCGGTGATCTGGATCGCCGAGATGCTGCCGCGGGACAAGGTGATCGCGGTGCTGTCGCACGCCACGGTGTTCGTGTGCCCGTCGGTCTACGAGCCGCTGGGCATCGTCAACCTCGAGGCGATGGCGTGCGGCGCCGCCGTGGTGGCCACCGCCACCGGTGGCATCCCCGAGGTCGTCGTCGAGGGGGAGACCGGGTGGCTGGTGCCGATCGAGCAGGTCAGCGACGGCACCGGTACCCCGGTCGACGTGGACCGCTATGTCGCGGACTTCGCCGCGGCGGTCAACGAGGCGCTCTCGGATCCCGCGCGGGCCGAGCAGATGGGGCAGGCCGGCCGAGAGCGGGCGATCAGCGACTTCTCCTGGCACGCGATCGCCGAACGCACCACGGATCTCTACCGCTCCGTGCTGGCCTGAGCTGCCGGGGGCCGGGCCATCGGCTCCGTCGCCAGCGAAGCCGTCATCGGCGGGGCCGGGCCACTCGGCCTGGCTTGCGCCGACTGGTGCACGATCCCGCACACTGTTGCCCTGCGCGCGCCATGCATCAGTGATCCACATCGTGCACGAGTCGTCCGGATGATGCACGAGTTGTCCGGATGGTGCACGTGCCGTCGGGGCAGCACCGCAGACGTGGGCTGAGCGGGCCAGTGGGCTAAGTCAGGGTTCAGCCGCGGGTGTCAGCGCCAGCCGGCGAGGTGCAGTACTGCCACATTGGTGGCGTCGGCCAGGGCCCGGGCGGCCCGGTCTGCCAGGCGGGCCATGATGCGCTCCCGCTGCAGCGTGCTGCTGGAGTCGACCGTCTGCACGGCGGTGTCGCGCCCGGCCTCGGCCAGCGTCAGCACCGAGCCCGCCAGCTTGATCACCCGCATCCCCCGGGCCGGCACGGCGGCGGGCATCCCCCACTGCGTGTCCAGCCGGTCTCGGGCCAGTGTCTCCGCCAGACCCGCGCCCACCGGCGCGCCGGGCACGGCCGCGAGCTCGGCGGTGATTGCTGTCAGGTCCTGGCGCAGGCTCAGCTCGACCTGCGAGATGTCCACCGCCTGCACCCGGTGCACCGGGGTCGGCTCCGCGTCGTATGCCGTCCAGCCGGCCTGCCAGCCCTGGTCGTCCTGCGGGCCGTAGGGCTCGATCGTCGGCACCATCGCCGCGCCCACCCCGGGGACGAACACCAGCTCCTGGGCGGTCGTGGCGGCGTCGAGCAGCTCCGGGCCGCACCTCGGCATACCGGCGACGTCCCCGGGACGTGGCAACGCGACCAGCACGACCTGCTCCCCGAGGTCTCGCCACAGGGTCAGGGTGGCTTCCAGACCCACGACGTGATCCAGGTCGGGCAGCGCCCGGGCGGCGACCTGCCCCACGGGCAGCTGTCCCGCGAAGGCGGCGCTCGCCCAGACGGCGACGCGCACACTGGCGGGCAGCTCGGGCATGCACGGATCGTAGAACGCGCCGGGTCGGGTGGCTGCGGCATGGCACGGATCGGCGGGCACGCGGGCCAACTAGGGTGGGCGACCATGAGCGACGTCCTGGAGTTCGCCGGTGTCGGAGTGGTCCGTGGCGGCGCGCACCTGCTGCGGGAGATCACCTGGTCGATCGAGGAGGGGGAGCGCTGGGTCGTCATCGGGCCCAACGGCGCCGGCAAGACCACGCTGCTGCAGCTCGCGGCCGCGCGGATGCACCCCACCACGGGTGTTGCCGGAGTGCTCGGGGAGGTGCTCGGCACTGTCGACGTCTTCGAGCTGCGGCCGCGGATCGGGGTGTCCAGCAGCACCATTGCCGAGCGCATCCCCGAGCACGAGCGGGTCGCCGACGTGGTGCTCACCGCGTCCTGGTCGGTGGTGGGGCGCTGGCGCGAGGACTACGACCCGGTCGACGAGCAGCGGGCCGCTGAGCTGTTGAGCGCGCTCGGGGTCGACCACCTGGCGACCCGCCGCTACGGCACGCTGAGCGAGGGGGAGGGCAAGCGGGTGCAGATCGCCCGGGCGCTGATGACCGACCCCGAGCTGATGCTGCTCGACGAGCCGGCGGCCGGCCTGGACCTGCGCGGCCGGGAGGACCTGGTGCGCCGGCTGCAGGTCCTCGCGCAGGACGTCGCCGCACCCGCCCTGGTGCTGGTCACCCACCACGTCGAGGAGATCCCGCCGGGTTTCACCGACATCCTGATGCTGCGCGGCGGTGAGGTCGTCGCCGCCGGGCCGCTCGAGGCCACGCTGACCGCTGACAACCTGTCGCGCGCCTTCGACATACCCCTGGTCGTCGATCGGCGCGGCGGACGGTGGACCGCCCGGGCCGCGGACCCCGCGTAGGGCCTGCAGCGGATGGACCCCCTGCAGGCCCTGGCCATCATCGCGGCCGGACTGGCCGCCGGCACCATCAACACCATCGTCGGCTCCGGCACCCTGGTCACCTTCCCGACGTTGCTGTTCTTCGGCTACGCACCGGTCTCGGCCAACATCTCCAACAGCCTGGGTCTGGTCGCCGGGGGGTTCAGCGGTGCGTGGGGCTACCGGCACGAGCTGCGCCAGGTGCGCTCGACCCTGCTGGCGCTGCTGCCCGCGTCGCTGGTCGGCTCGGTGATCGGGGCGCTGCTGCTGCTGGTGCTGCCGGAGTCGGCGTTCGAGACCATCGTGCCGGTGCTGATCGCCCTGGCCCTGGTGCTCGTGGTCACCGGACCCCGGCTGAACCGATGGGCTGCGGGGCACCACACGGACCGCCTCACCCGGGGGCGCTGGATCGCGCTGCTCGCGGGGGTGGTGTTCACTGGCGTCTACGGCGGCTACTTCGGCGCTGCGCAGGGGGTGCTGCTGATCGGGCTGCTCGGGGTCCTGCTGCCCTACGGGCTGCAACAGCTCAACGGGCTCAAGAACGCCTGCACCCTGGTCGCCAACCTGGTCGCCGCCCTCGTCTTCCTGGTCATCGAGCCGGCCCAGATCGACTGGCTGGTCGTGTTGCTGATCGCGACCGGCTCGCTGGGCGGCGGATTCGTGGGCGCCCGGGTGGGTCGGGCGATGCCCCCCTGGCTGCTGCGCACCGTCATCGTCGTGATCGGCACCGTGGCCATCGTGGTGCTGGTGACGTGAGCGAGCCTGCCCTACCACCGGGGGTCACCTGGGTCGAGGACGCCCGAGATGCCCGAGTCCGGGACTACTTCGACCTCACCGACGTCGCCCTGCGCCGGGTCCTGGAGCCGGAGCAGGGGCTCTACCTCGCCGAGTCCGAGAAGGTGATCCGCCGGGCCCTGGGTGTCCGGCACCGGATGCGCTCGCTGCTGATGGCCCCCCGCTGGCTCACGGACCTCGCCGACCTGGTCGAGCAGGCGGTGCGCGACGGCATACCGGTGTATGTCGCATCGCCGCCGGTGATCGAGGCGATGACCGGGTTCCACCTGCACCGCGGCGCCCTCGCCGCAATGCACCGCCCGGACCTGCCCGACCCGGTAAAGCTGCTCGACGGTGCCCGACGGGTGGCGGTGCTGGAGGACATCGTGGACCACACCAACGTCGGTGCGGTGTTCCGCTCCGCGGCGGCGCTGGGGGTGGACGCGGTGCTGGTGACCCCACATTGCGCGGACCCGCTCTACCGCCGGTCGGTGCGCGTGTCGATGGGCACCGTGTTCCAGGTGCCGTGGACGAGGCTGCCCGACTGGCCGGGCTCGGTGGCGGCGCTGCAGTCCGCTGGCTTCCTGGTGGCCGCGCTGACCCTGACCGACGGGGCGATCGACCTCGATGCGCTCGCCGCCATCGCTCCCGAGCGGCTGGCCGTGGTGCTGGGCGCCGAGGGCGACGGTCTGTCCCGACGAGCTGTCGCGGCCGCAGATGTCGCCGTGCGGATCCCGATGGCCGGCGGCGTGGACTCGCTCAACGTTGCTGCGGCCAGCGCTGTCGCCTTCTACGCACTGCGACGTTGACCCTCGCGATCCCTACTCGCCGAGGGGAGCGCAGGCCGACTCGAAGAACTGGGCCTCGCTTTCCACCACATTGGCCTCGTACGACTCGGCGCTGTCGTCACCCGGCCGGTAGAGCACCTGCCCCGGCTCCCGTGCCTCCAGCTCCGCGGTCGTGAAGGACACCCCGGAGGCAGACCAGCTGTTGTCCTGCGTCCCGCCGAACAACGTGTAGGTGCGCTGTGGCGCCAGCGCACCCAGAGGCATCTCTGCCTCCCACTTGTCTGCAGGTGCGGCCAGCGACCACGTCGCCCGGTCGGCGATCGGCACACTGCACCCACCCGTCAGCAGGCACAGCCCCAACACCACCGTCGTGTGGAGCCGGCGGGCCCCAGACATGCGAGTGCCTCGCTCCTCGAGATGTCCCCGTGACTACGGCCCCTTGGCTGCTTCCCGCCATGGACGTCATCGTAGGAGGCTCGCTCAGCCCAGGGGGACCGCGAGTCCCGAGACGACCTCGACGCGCGGCGCTCCGGCCAGGTCGGACCCGGGCATCGCCAGCTTGGAGGCGCGCAGCCCGGAGCCGATCACCACCCGGGGCTGCTCCACGACCCGGGCGTCGACCAGGATCGGCCAGTCCGCCGGCAGACCGAGGGGAGTGATGCCGCCGTACTCCATCCCGCTCTCGGCAACCGCTCGCTCCGCGCTCAGGAAGGTGGCCTTGCGGACGTCCAGGTGCTTGCGGACCACGGTGTTGACGTCGGCCCGGGTGGTCGCCAGCACGACCACGGCGGCGATCCGCTCGACCCCGCCGCGGCGGCCGAGCACGAGGATGCAGTTGGCCGACTCGGCTAGGGTGACGTCGCTGTGCTCCACCAGAGTGGCGGTGTCGGCCCAGTCCGGGTCGATGGCGGCGACCTGCACGCGTGTGGCCCAGGACGCATCGGTATGCAGTGCGGCGGCGACCGGGTCGGCCAGCAGGTGCTCGGCACCCGCCACAGACACCCACTCCAGCCTGGTCACTGCGGGTCCATCCGAGTCACCGCGAACTGCACGCCCACTGAGTTGGCGCCTGCTGGCAACCGTTCGTCCCAGACGGCGAACAGCGTGTCTTCCGCGCCGACGGCGAGCAGGCTCGCCAGGTGCACCGCTTCGGCACCGGGCAGGGCATGGTCGGGCCCAGCGGCCTGGCACGTGCAGCGATGGGCTCGACCACGAGAAGCTGCACGGAAGCGCTGCTGTCGAAGGACACGAGGGTCAACCGACTCATCGCCGTTGCTCGCCGACCAGATCGCCCACCGGCCCCCTCGCGCGGACCCGATGGGCACCGCAAACTGTCGGTCGAGCGGCACCCCCAGGCTTGCTGAGCACACCACGCCGCACGAGATCGTCGAGCAGGGGGGGCGGTCCGCACCGAGAGCTCTGCCCTCAAGGCGCTGATCGCGACGTCCATCCGCCGAGCGTATACCTCCGCACCGGCAGAATATGCGCGTCGCGCTCCGCGTCAGTCTGCCTGGCGGTCGGTCAGGAGGGGGTGGGCCTGAAGCCACTGTTGCGCCCGGCGAGCCGACGCCTGGGTCAGCCAGGCGTCCTGGATCAGCTCGGTCAGCTCCTGATGGCTCAGCTCGCCGATCCGGCCGGCGCGCAGCAGCACCGAGGGGTGTCCCTCGAAGTGCGGCGTGGTGAAGAACGGCGTGGATTCGTCGTCGACGAGGGCGTGCTTGTCGGCCTCGGACGGCACCCAGAAGACGATGACGTCGTCGTAGCGCTCGCCGGTCTGCGGGTCGGCAGCATCGGGCCGGGCGTTGCGGAAGAACACGAAGGACTTGCGGCCCACCTGATAGACCGCGTTGCCCAGCGGACCCTCCTGCAGCTGCACGTGCGGCATACCGGCAGCGACGGTGTGGACGTCCCGGACTTGTGCCCTGCGTGTGCTGCTCGGCATACCGGCAGGGTAGGCGGTGCGGCGCTCAGCCGGTCGGCGTCAGCGCCTCGCGCACGCGGGAGAGGGTGCTGCGCAGGATGCGGCTGACCTGCATCTGCGAGACGCCCAGATGCCCGGCGAGCTGCTGCTGGCTCTGGTCCTCGAAGTAGTGCAGCCGCAACACGGTCCGGCTGCGGTCAGGCAGCCCGGACAGCACCGGACGCAGGCTCAGCCTCGTGTCGACCTCCTCGATGCGAGAGTCGGGAGCGACCAGAGTCTCGGCGGGTGCCCCGACCCGGTCCTCGCGGCTGCCCTCCAACGGCACGGGCGCGTAGGCCGTGCCCAGGCAGAGTGCCTCGATCACGTCACCCTCGGGCACGCCCAGATCGATGGCCATCTCGGTGGCGGTCGGGGAGCGTCCCATCTGGTGGCTCAGCCGCTCGTGGCCGGTCACGACCCGTGGGCGCAGCTCCTGCAACCGGCGCGGGGGCCGCACGACCCAGACGTGGTCGCGGAAGTGTCGGCGCAGCTCACCGAGCACGGTTGGCACCGCATACCCGATGAAGGGGACACCCGAGGACTCGTCGTAGCGTCGCGAGGCGAGCACGAGGCCGAGCCGGGCCACCTGCACGAGGTCTTCCACCGGCTCACCCCGGCCGCGGAACCGCTGCGCCAGGTTGTCGGCCAGGTCGAGATGGTCCAAGATGAGGCTCTCGCGCGGAGCGCGCGGGGTCGCGTCGGTGCTCCGTGTGCTCAACCCGACCACCTCCCGGGCATGCCGCCCCTGGAGTGGCGCCCTTGCTGGACCACGTGTGTCACGCCGCCGCGTCAGCGCCGAGCGGCTGTGTCACAGTGATGGTATGCCTTGGGATGCCCCAAAAGCCAGCATCCTGCATCTCGATCTGGACGCCTTCTTCGCTGCGGTCGAACAGCGCGACAAACCTTCCCTGCGCGGCAAGGCTGTGGTCGTCGGTGGGCTGGGCGGCCGCGGGGTGGTCTCGACAGCGTCCTATGAAGCTCGTCGCTACGGTGCGCGCTCGGCCATGCCGACCGCGGAGGCCCGGCGGCGATGCCCTCCGGGCACCGCGTTTCTCGCCGGGCGCTACGAGGCCTACCGGGTCAGCTCGGGGGTGGTGATGGACGTGCTGCGCGAGGTCTCACCCAGGGTGGAGCAGGTCTCGGTGGACGAGGCGTATGTCGATCTGGCCGCCGGTGAGGTGGATCTGTGCACGGACGGACTGCGCACGGTGGGGGAGCGTGTCATGGCCGAGATCCGCAGCGCCACCGGCGGGCTGACCGCCTCGGTGGGGATCGGCACCAGCAAGATGATGGCCAAGATCGGCAGCGAGATGGGCAAGCCCGCCGGGCTGACCCTGATCGCCCCGGGTGAGGAGCTGGACGTGCTGCACCCCATGCCGGTGCGGGCGGTTGCCGGGGTGGGGCCTGCGACAGCGGGCAAGCTGCGCGGCTTCGGGGTCGAGACTGTGGGAGACCTGGCCCGGATTGAGCTGACCGACCTGGTCTCGATCTTCGGCACCGCGCACGGTCAGGCGCTGCACGACCTCGCGAAGGCGCGGGACGCCCGGGCTGTCCAGGTCGAACGGATCGCCAAGAGCGTGTCGGCGGAGGAGACCTTCGAGACCGACATCACGGACCGGGCGGTGCTGCATACCGAGATCGACGGGCTGACCGCGCGGGTGGCAGCGCGGTTGGGCACATCAGCGACCTTTGCCCGGACCATCACCGTCAAGGCGCGGTGGCACGACTTCACCACGGTCACCCGTTCCGGTTCGCTGCCGCACGCCACGGGTGAGCCGGCGGTGATCGCGCGGGAGGCCCGACGGCTGCTGGACACCGTGGACGTCGCCAGCGGGCTGCGGCTCCTGGGGGTGGGGGTCAGCGGGCTGACCACGCATGCCCAGGACGAGCTGGTGCTCGATGCCGAGGCGGTCGAGCCGCAGACCGAGCACGGTGCGGACTCGGCGCCGGACGTGCGAGCCCAGCCGACCACAGGACCCGCGCCGCGGCCGCAGTGGCGGACCGGGCACGATGTGCGGCATGCCGAACACGGAGCAGGATGGGTATGGGGTGCCGGCCGCGGGGTGGTAACGGTGCGCTTCGAGGGGCCGCTGACCGGGCCCGGGCCGATCCGCAGCTTCCCCCTCTCCGACCCGGCCCTGCAGCCCGCAGACCCCCCGGACTGGCGGCAGCAGGGCCCTGGTGCGTGATAGTCTCCACAGTCGTCGTGGCGGTGCCTTTGGGCTCGGCCGCGAAGCCCTTGTCCGGGTGGCGGAATGGCAGACGCGCTAGCTTGAGGTGCTAGTACCCTTTACCGGGTGTGGGGGTTCAAGTCCCCCTCCGGACACGATCTTTCCGGGTGGGCCACTGTACGGGTTCCCGCCAGGCACGAAGGTGGTGTGGCTGGAGCGCGACGGGGATCTGATCCCCAAGCCACTCATGTCGGTGGATGAGCTCCGCGGGCGCTACCGACCGGCGTCGGGTCTGCTGACCCAGGAGCT
>NZ_JBPCKQ010000189.1:0-20236 GCF_051004135.1 Ornithinimicrobium sp. | reverse complement strand
AGGTGGTAGGCGTCCAGGGCCACGTCGGCGCCCGCCCGGCTGGGGTCCATCCCCACCCCGCGGGCCAGGGCCTCCAGCACCGGGGTCAGCTCTGCCACGAACAGGTCCACCTCGTGCGACAGGCGTGCCGTGGTGTTCACCGTGCTCCCTCTGCCATCGCTTGGACGCAGCGTAGAGGGCTGGGAGACGACCGTCCTGCCGCGGTCCTCCGTTGACCCCGCGCCGGAGGTTCGGTATGTGGACGGCAGCTCGACGTTCAGCCCGGGCGTCGATCCGGGCGACCCACAGCGCACATTGGACGCAGCGACGTGGCTCGACGGCACCGACGCCCGACATCGCCACCGACGACTTCAGCATCGACTTCGTCGACCTGCCGGAGGGATGGAGCAGCAACGCCGATCAGGTCGGGCTCGACGGCGGCGAGGAGGCAGATGCCCTTCCCGAGCTGGTCCCCGCCGCTGACGCGGAGACGGGCGTGGAGGTGGACGGTGTCTTCGTCGACGACTCCTCGACGTTCACGGCGACCACCGATACCGACGGCGTGGCCATCACCGACTACCGGGTGCTGACCGCAGCGGAGCGCGTGGAGCAGCTGCGCGACCACGTCACCGACGCCGACTTGCGCCACGGAATCGAGCGGAGCCTGACCGCCAAGCTGGAGGCCACCCTGGAGAGCCTCGACGCCGGCGATTCTGAGTCGGCCTGCCACACGTTGCAGGCCTTCGCCAACCAGGTCCAGGCGCTGCAGGGTCGGCATGTGTCCGAGGCCCGCGCCGCGGCATGGCTCCACGAGACCCAGAGCATCCGGGCCCAGCTGGGCTGCTCCGCCTGATCATCCTGGCCGTCCCGCCTGGTCGGTTCGCTCTGGTCCGCCAACGGCGAGGAGCGAGCCGGCCATAGGTGGGCTGACCGGGTCGTGGACCTGACCTGGCGGTGCGGCAGGCTGCTCGACGTCCCTCGACGAATCGCACCGCTGCGGACCCTCTTGTGAGCCAAACGTGAGCCAAGGAGGGCGCGTCATGGGCCTCATCGACGACGCGCTCATGGTCCTGCGCGACACCCACTCCGCTGCGAGTCACGGATAACCGCCGGCGCCTTCCGCGGAGCGATGGCACGCAGCGCGAAGCCGCAGGGCCACCACCAGGGAGCCACCCGATGACGGGATGTTGGTTCCACGTCATGGCTCCTCAGAAGTCGGGGAGCCAGGACCCTCGTCCGGGTTGTACGCGGTAGCTCGTAGGCCGATTCTCCGGGCGATCGGGGTCTGCCGTGAGCTCCTCGGCGTAGCCGTCGCGGCCCGGTCGATGGACTGCCACTTCCCGTCGGCGGAGACGTTCATGACGATGACGACGGTCGCGGCGGCGGCGGTGCTGCCGGCGTACGCCGAGGTGCTGGCCGACCCCGACGGCCGCGACGCACTCGTGCAGGTGTCCACCGAGGAGCCCCGCGAGGTCATGGACCGCTACCGCGACGGGGACGGGCTCACGTTCCCCTGGCACGCCCACCTCGCCGTGGCGCGGCTCTGAGTCAGGGTTGCCGCGCGTGCGGTGCACGGGACACGCGGAGGTCGGCCGTCGATGGCCGGCACCGCCCGGGGCGTTCGGGGCCGATTTCATCAAATTGGATGATGCGCTCCTGCAGGAGGCGCGCCATCCTCAAAGAAGGCGGGATGTGGAGGAGGGGCCGGACAGCGGGGAGTCCGGTCCCTCCTTCGTGCATGAACGTGGCGACGGGGCTCGCCCCACGTCCGCCCGGCGTCCCAGCATCTCAGTGGTTCCTGGCGACCAAGCGATCCGGCGGCGTGGGGCGGTGTACGTCGGGAGGGCCACGAGACACGCTACGCCGACGAGACGATCCCGATCGCCGCATGAGACCCTCCACGGGAGCCGCACCCCAATGGGAATGCCCCTGCCCGGACTCGCACAGGACACGACGCTGTACGAAGCGCGCGTGGGGTTGTTGACCGATAGTTTCACCGGGGCCCCCAGCACGTCTGGACGATCTCGCCGATGGTAGCGATCCCGGCCACGGCCATCATCAGGTCCAGCTCGGCCCGCTGGTGCTCGAGGACGGCGCGCACTGTGACCCGCGTCGGCCGGCCGCAGGTCGACCAGCTTGGAGACGGCCGGGTCGGAGGTGGCTCGCGCGATCCCCATCGCAGATGCAGGCACGTGGCATACGCGCATAGCATGAACCGCACACGTTTGAGCACGACCGTGGACACCGAGCCCCTGGACAGCGCGCGAAGGTTGAACACGGGGACCACGAACGCCGCCCTCGTGGACGAGGCCCTTCGCGCATTGCTCCTTCGGCACCGTTCTGCCGAGGTGGATGCGAGCTATGCCGCCTACGATGAGCATCCGATCGATGAGCCCGACGAGTGGGGCGACCTGGCGTCTTGGCGCCGGGCAGCCGGTGCATCGTGAGAGTCCTCCCTGGCCGTGGTGAGGCGTGGTGAGGCGTGATGGCCGAGATCGGCCGACGCCCGGTGCTCGTCCTTTCCCGTGACGCGGTGATCCCAAGGCACCGGAGGACGTTGGTAGCGCTGTGCACGTCGACGATCCGGGGCCTGGCCAGCGAGGTCGTCCTCGGGTCCGGCGACCAACTGGTCCCGCGGCGATCGGTGGTCAACTTGGACTCGATCGAGAGCGTCTCGCTCGCCGTGCTCGTCGGTCGGCTCGGCCGGCTGAGTGACACCAGAATGCGGCAGATCTGCTCAGCGCTTGCGATCGCGGTCGACTGCACCACCTGATCTTGCCCGGGCGAGAAGTGGTTCAGGGGGCCAGGTCGGGGAGGGCTCGTATGCCGAACTCGCGACGCAACAGTCGCCGGGCCGCGTGGGCGCCGGACATGCCGTGCACGCCCGGACCGGGCGGTGTCGAGGAGGAGCCGAGATAGACCCCGGGGGCGACGGCATACGGATCGGGGTATGCGGTGGGCCGGGCGATCATCCGCCACAGGTTGACCTCCCCCCCGGAGATGTCACCACCGACGAGGGAGGCGTTGTGCCCGGCAAGTCGGTCGGCGGGAATGACCTGCACGTCGACGACAAGGTCACGGAAGCCGGGGGCGAACCGTTCGAGCTGACGCTCCGCAGCGGCTCGCACGTCCTGGGTCGAGCCCCAGGGCACGTGCGCGTAGGCCCACAGCGGGCGCAGCCCCGACCGGCCCATCCGCGTCGGGTCGTGCAAGGCGGGGTCGCTGACCAGCATGACCGGGCGTTCGGCGTGCCGACCGGCAGCGACGTCGGCCTCCGCCTCGCGCATCCCGGCGACGGTGCCCCCGACGTGGACGGTGCCGGCCCGGGCCACCTCGGGGTGCATCCAGGGCACCGGGCCGGACAGCACGTAGTCCAGCTTGCAGACTCCGGCGGCGGCGCCGAGGCCCAGCAGCCGAGACCGGTAGGGCTCGCGCAGCAGCGGGGCCAGCACGTGGGCGTGGGTGTCGAACAGGTAGGCGCGGGCCGGGGGCAGATCGGTGCGCCACGTGACCGGGTGGTCGAGCACGATCTCGACATCGTGCGCCTGCAGGTCGGCCACGAGCGCCGCGGCAATGGCGCCGATGCCACCCCGCACCACGGGCCAGCCGGTGGCGGTGTGGGCCAGCGCCCCGAGCATGGTGGCGGTTGCTGCCCCGGCGAGCGAGGGCAACGGGGCGATGGTGTGCGCCGCGATCCCGGTGATCAGGGCGGGGGCCACGTCGCCACGCCATACCCGTTCCAGCAGGGCGGTGCGGGACAGGGCGGCGGTGCAGCGGCCGAGCGCGAGGGCGCTCGTCGCGACGGCGACGGGGTCCACCCCCGGGACCCGAGGCACCGAGCGCTTGTCGGACAGTGCCACGGCGGACAGCTCGCGGGGATGTGCCGCCAGGTGACCCAGCAGGGTCCGCCACCGCGCGCCGTCGACGCCCAGATCCTCGGCCGTGCGCTCGATGTCCCGGTAGGCGACGCCCGCGCGGCCGCCGTCCAGCGGATGCGCGTAGGAGACCTCGGGCACGATCAGTTCCACCCCCCGCGCCGCGAGGTCGAACTCGGCGAAGAACGCTGAGGCGGGCGCGGCCGCCGGGACGGCCGCGCAGACGTCGTACTGCAGACCCTCGTCGGCCGACACCTCTGGCGTTTCGAGCGGCAGGGTGCGGATGCCGCCCCCGAGGGTGGGCTGACCCTCCAGCAGGGTGACGCTGAGCCCGGAGCGGGCCAGGACGACGGCGGCCGCCAGCCCGTTGGGGCCGGAGCCGACCACGACGACGTCCCGCACCGGGCTACTCCTGCGCCGCAGCCGGCTCGGGGCGGGCGTCCACCCCAGCCTCCTTGCGCTGCGCGGCGGTGATCGGCGCCGGCGCGGCCGTCAGCGGGTCGAAGCCGCCGCCGGACTTGGGGAAGGCGATGACGTCGCGGATCGAGTCGGTGCCGGCCAGCAGGGCCACGATGCGGTCCCAGCCGAAGGCGATCCCGCCGTGTGGCGGCGCGCCGTAGGCGAAAGCCTCGAGCAGGAAGCCGAACTTCTCCTGCGCCTGCTCCTGGTCCAGGCCCATGATCGCGAAGACCCGCTGCTGGATGTCGGAGCGGTGGATACGGATCGACCCGCCGCCGATCTCGTTGCCGTTGCAGACCAGGTCGTAGGCGTAGGCCAGGACGGCGCCGGGGTCGTCCTCCATGGTGTGCAGGAACTGCGGCTGGGGTGCGGTGAACGCGTGGTGCACCGCCGTCCAGGCACCGGTGCCGACGGTGACATCGCCGGCGGCCTCGGCCTCGGTGGCCGACTCGAACAGCGGCGCGTCGACGATCCAGACCAGCGACCAGGCGTCGGTGTCGATCAGCTCGCAGCGGTGGCCGATCTCCAACCGGGCCGAGCCGAGGATGGCCCGCGAGGGTTTGAGCGCACCCGCGGCGAAGAACACGCAGTCTCCGGGTGCGGCCCCGACGTGCGCCGCGAGTCCGTGGCGCTCGGCCTCGGACAGGTTCTTGGCCACCGGCCCGCCCAGGGTGCCGTCGTCGGCCACGGTGACGTAGGCCAGGCCCTTCGAGCCGCGCTGCTTGGCCCACTCCTGCCAGGCATCAAACTGGCGCCGCGGCTGACTGCCGCCGCCGGGCATCACGACCGCGCCGACATACGGGGCCTGGAAGACCCGGAAGGAGGTGGCGGCGAAGTATGCGGTGCAGTCGGTCAGCTCATTGGCGAACCGCAGGTCAGGCTTGTCCGAGCCGTAGCGGGCCATCGCCTCCGCATAGGGCATTTGCGGGAAGGGCGTGGGCAGGTCGACCCCGATCGTGGCCCAGACGGCGCGGGCGACGCGCTCGCCGAGCTCGATGACGTCGTCCTGTTCGACGAAGCTCATCTCGATGTCGAGCTGGGTGAACTCCGGCTGCCGGTCGGCCCGGAAGTCCTCGTCGCGGTAACAACGGGCGATCTGGTAGTAGCGCTCCAGCCCGGCCACCATCAACAGCTGCTTGAACAGCTGCGGGCTCTGCGGCAGGGCGTACCACGATCCGGGCTGCAGCCGCGCCGGCACCACGAAGTCGCGAGCGCCCTCGGGCGTGGACCGGGTCAGCGTGGGGGTCTCGACCTCGACGAAGTCCCGCTCGCCGAGCACGCTGCGGGCGGCGGCGTTGACCTGGCTGCGCAGCCGCAGGTTGGCGCCCGCGGAGCCGGCACCCGGACGGCGCAGGTCCAGGTAGCGGTGCCGCAGCCGGGCCTCCTCACCGACGGTGACGCGCTCGTCGATCTGGAACGGCAGCGGTGCGGCCTCGCTGAGCACCTCCAGCTCGTTGGTCAGCACCTCGACGTCGCCGGTCGACAGGTCGGGGTTGGCGTTGCCCTCGGGGCGGGTGCGCACGGTGCCGGTGACCCGGATGCAGTACTCGTTGCGCAGGTCGTGCGCGCCGCCCTGGTCGAGCACCTCGTCTCGGGCCACGACCTGGACGACACCGGAGGCATCCCGCAGATCCAGGAACGCCACTCCCCCGTGGTCGCGCCGGCGCGCGACCCACCCGGTGAGTGTGACGGTCTGGTCGGCGTGGTCGGCGCGCAGGGTGCCGGCCTCGTGGGTGCGGAGCACTGGAGATTCCCTCTGGGTATGCGGTGGGTGGTCAGCGCACCAGTCTAGAGCCGCTGCCTCGGGCTCGGTCCCAGCGGCATCTGTCCACCGGCCGGAATGTGCACGTGCACTATCCAGCCGCCCCACCCCGCACACACCAGCGGCCAGATCGCGCACCTGACCGATCCAGCCGCCGCGGTATGTCCTGCCGGGATCGGTCGCCGCTCAGTCGTCGGTGCGTCCCGCTGGCTGGGAGGGCCACGGGTCGTCGACCGGCCGCAGGCTCGCCCAGCCCAGCTCCCGGCTGCGCTGGGCGGCCAGCGCCGCGATCGCCGCGGTGGAGTTGCGCAGCCGCCCGGCCAGCACCGCGTCGACGGCCTCGGCCAGATCGACCCAGCACACCGGCATACCGGCCTCCTCGGCCTCCCGCTCGTGCCGCTCCCCCTCCGGCACCTCGGACAGCCCGGTGGCCAGGTAGACCCGCAGCGCTTCGGTGTTGCCGCCGGGGGAGGACACGTAGTCGACCAGGACCGCCCACCGGCCCGCGACCAGGTCGGCCTCCTCCCCGAGCTCGCGCGCCGCAGCCTCCTGCGCCGGCTCGCCTGTGACGTCGAGCAGCCCGGCGGGGATCTCCCACTCCAACGCCCCGACCGGGTGCCGGTACTGCTGGATCAGCAGCACCTCATCTGCTCCCCGGTCCGAACGCAGCGCGAGCACCGCCACCGCCCCGGTGTGCTCGACGTACTCCCGCACCACCTCTCCCCCGGCCTCCCCGAGGTCGACGGTGTCGCGCCGCACGTCCCAGACCGCACCGTGCATGGCGATCTCGGTATGCCGGACCGGCCGGGGCTCGATCCGGTCGGACAGCTCGGTCCCGGAGACCCGCGGGGCGTGCAGGCTCATCGGGTCTCCGACGGCACCGGCGTGCGCTCCACCTCGACCAGCCGCTGGCTGCGCTGCGCCTGCACCGCGGCGGCGACGAGACCGGCGAACATCGGGTGGGCCCGGTCCGGGCGGCTCTTGAACTCCGGGTGCGCCTGGGTCGCCACGTAGTAGGGGTGCACATCGGCGGGCAGCTCGACGAACTCCACGAGCCCTCCGTCCGGGGAGGTGCCGCTGATCACCAGGCCCGCGTCGGCCAAGGCCGCGCGGTAGCCGTTGTTGACCTCATAGCGGTGGCGGTGTCGCTCGCTGACCCGCTCGGTGTCGTAGGTGTGCGCCAGCACCGAGCCCGGCTGCAGGTGGGCAGGGTAGGCGCCGAGCCGCATTGTGCCGCCGAGGTCTCCGGCCCCCTCGACGAACGCCTTCTGCTCCTGCATCGTGGCGATCACCGGGGCCGGGCTCGCCGGGTCGAACTCGGTGGAGCTGGCCCCCTCGATGCCAGCGACGTTGCGGGCGAACTCGATGACCATGGCCTGCAGGCCCAGGCAGATGCCCAACGTGGGCACGCCGCGCTCCCGGGCCCAGCTCAGCGCCCCGATCTTGCCCTCGATGCCGCGCACGCCGAAGCCGCCGGGCACCAGGATCGCGTCGACCCCGCCGAGGGCCTTGGCCGCCCCGGCCTCGGTGCGGCACTCGTCGCTGGCCACCCACCGGATCGAGACGCGGGCGTCGTGGGTGAAGCCACCGGCCCGGAGGGCCTCGGTCACCGACAGGTAGGCGTCGGGCAGGTCGACGTACTTGCCGACCAGTGCGATCTCGACCTCGTGCTCGGGCTGGTGCACCCGCTCCAACAGGGCGTCCCAGGCAGTCCAGTCGACGTCGCGGAACGGCATACCGAGATGACGCACGACATACGCGTCCAGGCCCTCCCGGTGCAGCACCTTGGGTATGTCGTAGATGCTGGGGGCATCGATGGCGGTGGCGACGGCGTCGTCGTCGACGTCGCACATCAGCGAGATCTTGCGCTTGATGGAGACGGGGATGTCGCGGTCGGCCCGGCACACGATCGCGTCGGGGGTGATGCCGACCTGGCGCAGCATCGCCACGGAGTGCTGAGTGGGCTTGGTCTTCAGCTCCCCGCTGGGGGCGAGGTAGGGCACCAGGGAGACGTGCAGGAAGAAGCAGCTGGCCCGGCCGACGTCGTGCCGGACCTGGCGGGCGGCCTCCAGGAAGGGCAGCGACTCGATGTCGCCCACCGTGCCACCGATCTCGGTGATGATCACATCCGGGGGCTTCCCCTCGGGCCCCTGCGGCTGGGCGACCTCGCGCATCCGTGCCTTGATCTCGTTGGTGATGTGCGGGATCACCTGCACCGTGTCGCCGAGGAACTCTCCCCGGCGCTCCTTGGCGATGACGTCGTTGTAGATCTGACCGGTCGTGACGTTGGCCCGGCCCCGCAGGCTGACGTCGAGGAAGCGCTCGTAGTGCCCGATGTCCAGGTCACACTCGGCGCCGTCCTCGGTGACGAACACCTCCCCGTGCTGGAACGGGTTCATCGTCCCGGGGTCCACATTGATGTAGGGGTCAAGCTTTTGCATCGTCACCCGCACCCCTCGGGAACGGAGCAGGAAGCCCAGGCTCGACGCCGTGAGTCCCTTGCCCAACGAGGACGCGACCCCACCGGTCACGAAAATATGTTTGGTCTGCTCCGCCACGGGTGCTCAGTTTACGTCACATCGGCGGGTCCGGACGGCGCGGCACGCCCGTAGGCGAGCAGCAACGCCCGGACGGCGTCGTCACCGGTGGGCAGCTGGTGGGCCCGCGAGGCCGAGGCGTCGGCCAGCTCCGCCGCCAGCGACGGGTCAGTCAGCACCTGCACCAGCTGCTCGGCCAGGGCCGCCGGGAGCCGACCCGGCGCCTCGTCGGACACCAGCAGACCGGCGCCGCCGAGCACGGCGCCGGTCCCCCCGACGTCGGTGGCCACGACGGGCACCCCGGCCAGCATGGCCTCCTGCAGCCAGACCGGCTGCCCCTCCCAGCGGGCCGCCGAGACGGCGACGTCGGCCGCGGCGAGCAGGTCGGGCACATCGTCGCAGTGTCCGAGCAGTCGCACCGGCAGCTGTTGGCGGTCGATCCGCCGTCGCAAGGCATGCTCTTGGGGGCCGGTTCCCGCCACGAGGACCAGCAGATTCGGCGCCTGCGGTGCGACGAGCGCGACGGCGTCGAGCAGCCGGTCGAAGCCCTTCTGCGGCGAGAGCCTCCCGACCGCGACGACCAGCGCGCGCTCGGGTGCCACGCCCAGGACCTCCCGCATCTGCCGGGGGTCAGCACTCACCTCGTGACGGGTGGCCGGCACGACGGCGAGCTCAACCGCGGCCGCGCCCAGGTCGCTCATCCGATCCCCGAGGTCTGGGGATACGGCCAGGATACGATCGGCACCCCGCGCCACGATCCGCTCCAGGCCCCGGTGGACAACGGCGACCAGACGTCCTTCCGGCGCCGCGTTGTGGTGGGTGACGACCAGTCGGGGGGGCGGCCCGTCAGCACCCCGTCGCGCGGCCACGCACAGCGCACCGGCTCGCACGCCGTGGGCATGCACGACCTCGACCGAGGACATCGCAGCGCGCAAGGTGCCGACCACCGCCCGGTCCCGGTGCGGCGCCGGACGCCGCCCCACCTCCACCTCGATGACCCGGGCACCGGCCCGCTCAAGGGCGAACCGGTGCGCCACGAGCGCCGGACAGGCCACCGCCACGTGGTGACCTGCCTCGCTGAGCCCCGCAGTGACCTGCTCAACATGACGACCCACACCCCCGGCCACCATTCCGGTCACCATCAGCACCTCGGCCACGTGCTCAGTCTGCCGCACGACGGCGGGTCAGGGCACCACGAAGGGCCTGGTATGCGGGGTCACCGCTGACCCGAAGCGCCACGACGACGACGACGCTCAGCACCGCTCCCGTGACCAGGGCGACGGCCAGGGCCTCGAGCGGGCTCTGGTATGCGGTGCTGCCCAGCCCGGCCAGCGCCAGCAGCTCCCGGACCAGCAGCACCCCCAGCCCGGCGCAGAGCACCAACGCCGCGCTGCGGCCCGCCCCTTCAAGGGCGTCGACTCCCCAGCTGAGGTGCACCTGGCGCAGCAGGAGCAGGGCACTGATCGACATACCCAGCGAAGAGGCCAACCCGAGCACGACGAGAGCCGTCCCCACGGTGGGACGCAGTCCCAGCAGCAGCAGCGGCCCCAGCGACGCGACGGCCCAGCCCACCGCGACGCAGAAGGCGGCGCGACGGGGCGAGCCCACCGCATACAGCGCACGCGTGAGCACCGCGGCCAACCCGAAGCCCACCAGGCCCGGCGCGAACGCCACCACCGCCGCGGGAAGGGCGAGCAGCGCGACCCGTCCCGGCCCGTCGGTGCCCGCGTCGAGCGCAAGGAAGAGCGCTCCCACCTCGCGGCGCACCGCCACCAGCGCCAGCATCCCGAGCAGGGCACCCACCAGCACGGCCTGGGTAGTGCGCTGCAGGACGCCCGTCGCGGACCTCCCGGCGCTGAGCCGCGGGAAGGCCACCGTCGCGAGCGGCACGACCAGGACCGCATACGGCAGCAGATAGACCGTCTGCGCATAGGTGTAGACGTTGAGCACCCCGACACCCACCCGGTTGCCGGCCAACACCGTGCCGAGCACGGTCAGCTGTTGCGCACCGACGGCCACCAGTCCTGCGACAGCCAGTCCGCGGGCGCGCAGTGCGACTCCCGGCGGGAAGCGCAGCGTGGGGTGCCAGCGCACCCCGGCCCGCCGCGTGGGCCGCAGCAGTGGCAGGCTCAGCGCGACCACCCCCAACGTGGTGCCGCCGGCGAGCAGCAGGACACCGGAGCGGGGCACGTCCGCAACGGCACCGGTCGGGTCGTAGGCCAGCGCGAAGATCACGTAGGTGAGAATCACCACGACGCTGGACAGCAGCGGTGCCGCAGCAGCGGCCAGGAACCGTCGATGGGCCTGCAGCACGCCGGTGAGCACGATCCCCAGGCCGTAGAGGACGATCTGCGGGGCGAAGACGACCAGCATGGTGGCTCCGGCAACCCGGGCGCCGGCCGCGTCGCAACCCGTGGCAGAGCCCAGCAGGAGCCCGGCGAGAGGGCCGCTGGCCAGCGCCACGGCCACAGCCAGTGGCAGGAGCACCAGCATCGTCCAGGTCAGCAGTGCCGAGGCGGTGCGGTCCGCATCGTGCTCCCGTCCGCGCAGCAGCAACCCCGAGACCAGCGGTACGGCCACAGCGGCCAGGGCCCCGCCCACCGCCGCCTCGTAGAGCACATTGGGCACCTGGTTGGCGGAGGCGTAGACCTGACCGAGGCAGGTCGCGCCGACACTGTCGGAGAAGACGGCCCAGCGGCCCAGCCCCACGAGACGCGACAGCAGGGTCGTCCCGGCGACCAGTCCAGCGGCAGCAGCCATCCCGCCGATGTGCAGCCGAGGGCTGGGCTCGCTCATCGGCCTCGACGTCCCCAGGCGTCGAGCTCACTCAGCACCGGCGTGGACTCGATGACCCGAGTGAAGCTGACCCGCTCGGAGGCGAGGGTGAGCCCGACGAGGCCGGCCAGCACGGCGGCCCGCACCGGGGGCCTGACCGCGCGTGTCGTCGCCAGGCCCAGCAGCGCGCCCACCGCGTTGGCTCCGGTGTCACCGAGCATTCCCTCGGCCCGCAGGTCCATCGGCAGCAACATCAGGGCCGCCCCCACGGCCACGGCCGCCGGCTCGGTCCCCCGCCCCTGCGCCGCCCCGACCGCGCTCAGCGGAATGCCGACCAGCAGGGTCACCTTCAGCGCGCGACCGGGTCGCAGGTCCAGCAAGTTGGCCAGGTTGGCGCTGCCAGCCACGACGCCGGCGCGCACCACGGCGTCGCCCACCGCTCGCCCCCTGCCGTGCTGCGATGGCCCGATGCGTGGGGCGCGGCGGCCGGCTGCTCGCTGATCAGCGGCAGCGGCGAGCAGACCGCAGCCGGTGAGACTCAGGACCTTCAGGGCACCGATGCTGACGTCACCCCGGACCAGTGCCGC
This sequence comes from Ornithinimicrobium sp., assembly GCF_051004135.1. Lineage (GTDB taxonomy): Bacteria > Actinomycetota > Actinomycetes > Actinomycetales > Dermatophilaceae > Ornithinicoccus. Next base: position 8,262 of record NZ_JBPCKQ010000189.1, on the reverse strand, counting down.
CAGGTGGCCGGCCAGCCCCTTGCGGGCGGCGTCCGGGTGCAGGTCATCGACGGCACCGGTCAGTCCGGAACCGAGGGCGGTCAGGGCGCCCACCGGGTCGACGAGGGCCAGCGACGCAGCGCTGCCGACCACCAGGGCGACCCCCTCCGTCAGGGTCACCTGATGCCCTCGGTGGTTGACCCGAGCCCACCGTTTCGCGCCGCCGGGGATGCCGGCGTGCCGCACCAGCCATCGCGACGCCCAGACCGACGAGGCGCCACCCAGCACCAGCGGGAGCACCGGGCTCACGGGGCCACGGACTCGCTCCCGGAGCTGTCGAGCTCCTGCCTGGACCTCGCGGGATCCCCCGCCGGGCCCAGCGATTCGCCCTGGCTGTCCCGGGCAGACGGGGAGGCGGGCGCCGCTTCGTCGGCGTCGGCGGCCAGTCCGTAGTGCCCCATGTCGCCCTGCAGCGCCCGGGCCGCCGCCCAGGTCGCGGACAGCTGACCCGCAGCGCTCTCCAGGTTGTCGACCGTGGACACCTCCGCGGCCAGCTCGCCGTCGGCCCGGACCGCCGCCACGATGAGGTCCTCGGCATCGGCGGCCCGGTCCTGCCAGGTCTCCGTGCCGGCCCCGAAGACACAGAGCGCGACGTCCGTCTCGACCAGGGCCCGGACCAGGTCCAGACGCCCCTGCAGCCGGGACGCCGGATCGGGCTGCGCCGGTCTTTGCCCGCCCAGCCCGCCGCCCACCAGGACCACGACCTCCTGCGCGGGCAGGTCCACGGCGCCCGGCAGCCCCTGATCGAGGCTGCCGCCGGTCACCTGGACCGAGATGAGTTCGGCCTGCTCCAGCCGGGTGGCCGCCGACCCGGCCTCGGGCGAGGAGCCGGATGCGTCGCTGCCGGCCAGCACCGCGGCCAGCACCTGCGCCGGGTCATCCTGGGTGCCCAGGTCCTCGGCCAGCTCCGCGACCAGCTCCGCGCGGGCACCGTCGTCCTCCCAGGAGGGCTCGACCTCGACCCGGGTCACGCTCTGCGCGCCACCGTCGAGCAAGGAGCCGGCCAGGTCGTCGACCAGGTCGGCGTCACCGCCGGGCAGACCGACCACGGCCACTGCGGCGCCGTCGAGCACCCCGGCGGTCACGGAGGTGGACAGGGACGCGATGAGCTCGTCCTTGGCCTGCGCCCGTCGGTCGTTGAGCTGGACCTGCTCACGCAGGTCGTTGCGCTCGGCCCCGAGCTCGGCCACCTGTCCCTCGAGGGTGTCCGAGAGCTGGCCCCGCAACGGCCCGGCGCCCAGCACGATCCCCACGGCGAGGGCGATGAAGACCGCGATCAACGAGACCACGTGGTAGCGGAAGTCGATCACCTATCCCACCAGCCCACCCAGGAGGGCCCACAGGTCGGTCAGTCGCACCGCCACGACGCCCATCAGCGCTCGTCCACCCGGAGTCGCGGCCACCGCAGTCAGCAGCGCGACGAGCCCGGCGAGGACCAACCCGACCAGGGAGAAGGTGGAAATCGGCGAGCGGTAGAGCAGACTGACGCCTTTTGCGTCCACGAGCTTGCTGCCGACCCGCAGCCGGGTCAGGAAGGTGCTGGCCATGCCCTTGCGGCCCTTGTCCAGGAACTCCACGAGGGTGGCGTGGCTGCCGACCGCGACGATGAGGCAGGCCCCGGCGCCGTCGGCGAGCAGCAGCGCCACGTCCTCACTGGTGCCGGTGGCCGGAAGCACCACCGGGTCGACCATCCCCAGGCCGCGCACCCGGTCCAGTCCTGGTGCCTGTCCGTCGCCGTAGGCGTGCACGACGACCTCTGCCCCGCTGGTGAGCGCCGCGTCGCTGACCGAGTCCATGTCCCCGACGATGAGGTCGGGGCGGTGGCCGAGCTCAAGGAGCGCGTCGGCACCACCGTCCACCCCGATCAGCACCGGGTCGGCCTCGCGGATGAACAGTCGCAGCGCCTGCAGGTCCTCTTTGTAGTGATATCCGCGGACCACGACCAGGGCGTAGCGGCCCTGGATGCGGGTGCGCAGGACCGGGATCTCGATGCCGTCGAGCAGCAGACCCTGCTCGACCCGGACATACTCCATCGTGTTGCGCGCGAACGCCTCGATCTGCGCGCCGACCTGGTGTCGGGCCAGCTCGGTGGCCTCCTGCACGGCCTCGGCGTCCAGCAGGCGACCCTGCGCAACCAGTGTCTCGCCCACCCAGACCTCGGCTCCACGCACCTGACCGGGCTGCCCGTCGGCCAGGGCGGTCAGTGCCTCGGCTCCGGCCCGGTCCAGCAGTGGAACCCCGGCTTCCAGGAGGATCTGCGGACCCAGGTTGGGGTAGGCGCCGCTGATCGAGGCGGCGGCGTTGACCACAGCCACGGGACGGCACGCGACCAGGGCCTGCGCGCTGACCTGGTCGATGTCCTGGTGATCGATCACCGCGATGTCACCGGGAGCGAGCCGCTTCGTGAGGTTCTTGGTGCGCCGATCCACCCGGATGGTCCCGCTGATCGGGCTCCCCTCCGAGGCAGGCTCGCGAGCCGAGCGGCCGAACAAGGTCATGATCAACCCATCGTGCCATGCCAGGTGGCTCACCCCGCTCCCCGCGACACAGGTCCGACGGGGCTCCTCACCCCATACCGGGCTCGCCGCTAGAGCCACCCAGCCGGGACGGGGCGTGCTGCGCCAGCAGTTCGCGGGCGTGCTCCAGCGCGGCCTCGGAGTCCTGCACCCCGCCGAGCATGCGCGCGATCTCGGCGACCCGATCCGGCCCGTCGACGAGGCGGACGTCGCTGGCGCTGACCCGGCCGTCGGAGGACTTGCGCACGGCCAGCTGCCGGTCGGCGAAGGCGGCGACCTGGCCCAGGTGCGTGACCACGACGACCTGTGCGCTCTGCGCGAGGCGGGCCAGCCGAGCGCCCAGGTCCAGGGCGGCGCTGCCGCCGACTCCGGCGTCCACCTCGTCGAAGACGTAGGTCGGCACGTCGGCCGTGCCTCGGGCACCGACCAGCTCCAGCGCCAGCATCACCCGGGACAGCTCACCTCCGGACGCGGCCTTGGTGACGGGGCGTGCCGGCGCCCCGGGACTGGGGGCCAGCCGGATCACCACGTCCTCCAGACCGTGTGGCCGCGGCCGGCACGGGTGGCCGTCCACCTCGACCAGATCGCCCTCCGTCCCCTGCTGGCCGGGCTCCCCCTGGATGTCGCGGGGCTGCACGTCCACGTGCACCCGGGCCGACCCCATGGCCAGGTGCGCCAGCTCAGTGGTGACCTGCTCTCCCAGGGCCTGCGCCGCCCGCACCCTCGCCGAGCGCAGCGCCTGGCCGTGCTGCACGAGCTCCCCGCGATGAGTGCTCACCTGGTCGCGCACCTCCGCCACCCGCTCGGTCGACACGTCCAGGTCGGTGAGGCGGCGAGCGGACTCCTGCGCCCAGGCCAACACCTCGGCCGTGGTGCCGCCGTAGCCGCGCTGCAGAGCGCTCAGGGCCGCCCGACGCTGCTGCACCTGTTCCAACCGGAGCGGGTCAGACTCCACTGCCGCGCCGTATGAGGCCAGGTCTGCGGCCAGGTCAGCGGCCAGGTAGGACAGCTCGTCCAGCCGCGAGCCCAGGGCCTGCAGCTCGGGGTCGTGCGCGCTGACCGACCCCAGCCCCTGCACTGCACCGGAGAGGAGCTCGACCACCGAGGCCGTCTGCTGCCCGGAGGTCTCGTCGTCACCGGCCAGCGCTGCGTGCGCGCCGTAGGCCGCGGCACGCAGTCCCTCCGCGTAGGCCAGCCGGTCCGCCTCCGTCTGCAGTGCCTCCTGCTCACCGGGCTGCGGGTCGACCTGCTCGATCTCCGCCAAGGCGCTGCGCAGCATCTGCACCTCCCTGGCCCGCCCCGCACTCGTGGCGGTCAGGTCGCTCAGCAGCCGGCGCGCTGCCGTCCAGTCGGCATACGCCGATCGGTATGCGGTCAGCGGGCCGCGCACCGCTTCGCCCCCGAAGCCGTCGAGCAGCACGCGGTGCTGCTCGACCTCGCGCAGCCGCCACTGGTCGGCTTGGCCGTGCACGGCCACCAGGTGCTCACCCACCCCCCCCAGTGTGGAGACCGGGGCTGCCCGGCCCCCGACGTGCGCACGTGAGCGACCCTCGGCACTGACGGTGCGCGCGAGGATCAGTCCGTCCTCGACCGCTCCGCCCGCCTGGCGTACCCGGACGGATGCAGGGTGCTGTTCGCCGACATCCACCTCGGCCTCGGCGACGGCCGACCGCGCTCCGGCCCGCACGAGCGCGGGGTCGGCGCGGGCCCCGAGGAGCAGTCCCAGGGCGGTGACGACCATGGTCTTGCCCGCACCGGTCTCCCCGGTGATGACGTTAAGACCGGGTGACAGGACCAGCTCGGCGTCCTCGATGACGCCGAGCTGGCGGATGCGGAGGCTGCGCAGCACGGGGTCACCCTACGAGTGGGACGGGTCCGGCGGACCGCGCCACCCCTGCACATCGAGGTCGAACTTGGCCACCAACCGGTCGGTGAAGGGCGAGGCGTGCAGGCGGGCCAGCCGCACCGGCAGCGAGCTGCGGCGGACCTCGATCCGCGCCCCCGGGGGAAGGTCGACCGTGCGGCGGCCGTCGCACCACATCACCCCGGTGATCGAGGTGTGCCGGACCACCTCGACGGCCAGCCGCGTGTCGGGTCCCAGGACCAGCGGGCGGGCGAAGAGCGCATGGGCCGAGATCGGCACGACGAGCAACGCAGCAACGTCCGGCCAGACGACCGGACCACCGCCGGAGAAGGCGTAGGCGGTCGAACCGGTGGGCGTGGCCATCACGATCCCGTCGCAGCCCCAGGTGGCCAGCGGGCGTCCGTCGACCTCCACGGTCAGCTCCAGCAGTCGCTCCCGGGCGGACTTCTCGACCGACGCCTCGTTGAGCGCCCAGCTGCGACAGATCACCTGGCCGTCATGGATCACGTCGACCTCGAGGGTCATCCGCTCCTCGACGGCGTAGTCGCGGGCCACGATCCGTTCCACGGTCCAGGAGATCTCCTCCCGCTCGGCCTCGGCCAGGAAGCCGACCCGGCCCATGTTGACGCCGAGCAGCGGCACCGAGGCCGGTCGTGCGATCTCCGCCCCCCGCAGGATCGTGCCGTCGCCGCCGAACACGACCACGAGCTCGGCGCCCGCAGCCTCGGCGGCGACGGTGCTCGTGGCTCCGTCGGCGCCCAGGGCGATTCCCTCGGTGAGCGGGGCGTCGGGGACGACGTCGACCCGGATGTCGTGTCGCCCCAGCTGCTCGGCGAACTGCGAGACCAGCGCCGGGACCTGGGACCGCTGGGGATGGGTCACCAGGAGGATCCTGCGGGTCATCGACTCTCCTTCGCGGTGATCGCGGCGACCCGGGCCTGGGCGTCCGACAGCTCCATCATCCCTGGGCGCTCCGGTGCCGCCCACAGAAGGTACTCCCGGTTGCCGCTCGCACCCTGGACGGGCGAGGGGATGAGATCCACGATGCCCAGCCCGGCCTGCACCGAGCCGCGCAGGACCGCCTCCACGGCATGCCGACGAGCGGTGGCCGAGCGGACCACGCCGGCATGTCCCAACGCCTCCCTACCCACCTCGAACTGCGGCTTGACCAGCAGCACGAGGGCGGCCCCTGGCAGGCACAGGCGTGGCAGCAGCGGCAGCACCGAGGCGAGAGAGATGAAGGACAGATCGGCGACCAAAGCCTCCACGTGCCCTCCGATCATGCTCGGGGTGGCGTCGCGGACGTGCGTCCCCGGGAGGTCGATGACCCGGGGGTCGGCCCGTAGCTCAGGGGCCAGCTGGTCGCGGCCGACATCGAGGGCCACCACCTGCCGGGCGCCCCTGGCCAGCAGTACCTGGGTGAACCCCCCGGTGGAGGCACCGACGTCGAGACACCTCCGGTCGCGGACGCGCAGCCCCCGGGGCTCCCAGACGCTCAGGGCGTGGTCCAGCTTGCGGGCTCCGCGGCCCACCCATCTCGGCTCCGGATAGGCCACGACCACCGACTCGCCGGCAGCCACGGCATACGCCGGCTTGGTCACCCTGGCCCCGGCGACCTGCACCGCACCGGCCTGGATCAGCTCGCGCGCCTCGGCCCGGGCACGAGCCAGGCCAGCGTCGACCAGGTGCCGGTCCAGCAAGGTCGGCGGGCCCGCGTCGGTCACGGGGAGGACAGTCGAGCCTGCAGCCTGCGGTGCGCCTCGGCGGCTGCCTGGACCTGCTGCTGCCTCGAGTCGGCACCGACCGAGGCGAACTCGGCCAGGATCTGGTCGACCTGCTCGTCACCCGTGCTCGGGGGCGGGGCTGCTGAGCGCCCGGCCGGGCCGGGGTGGGGCTGCAGTGACATGACCTCAGGCTAGCGCCACAGGTGGGCGAGATCGGGGATCGTGTCCGCGACGTGGTCGGGGCGCTCGGACTCGGGCAGCTGCTCGGCCTCGGCCTTCGTGCTGACCCCGGTCAGGACCAGGGCCGACGGCAGGCCGGCGGCCCGCGCTCCGTCGATGTCGGTGTCGATCCGGTCACCCACCGCCAGCACTCGCTCCGCGGACAGGTCCAGTCGACGCAGCGCCATCTCGTATGCCTCCGCGTGCGGCTTGCCCACGACGACCGGCGTGGCACCGGTGCCGTGGGCGACGGCGGCAACCAAGGCGCCGTTGCCGGGCACCATGCCGCGGGGGGTGGGCAGCGTGGCGTCGGTGTTGGTGGCGATCCAGTGCGCCCCGTCGTTGATGGCATAACCGGCCTCGTGCAGGTCGCGCACGGCGACCTCGGACCCGAAGCCCTGCAGGACGGCCCAGACGGGCGCAGCGGGGCCCTCGGGCCCGACGTCCACCGCATGCAGTGCATGGAAGCCGGCCTCGACCAGGGCGTAGCCGACCCCGGGTCCGCCGACTGCCAGGACGGTCGGCATCCAGTCGTAGGGGTGCTCGCTGCGCTCACGCTCCCGCAGGTCCGCCAAGTGGGCCGCGCCGACCTGGGAGGAGGTCAGCACCTCCTCCGATGTCGCCGTGACCCCCACCGTGCCGAGGTGGGCGGCCACCTGCGCCGGCGTGCGCGACGCGTTGTTGGTCAGGAACAGCAGCCGGACATCGTGCGCGCGAGCATCCTGCAGCCCGTCAGCGGCGCCCGGGCACGGCTCCCCTCCGGTGTAGACCACACCATCAAGGTCGACGATCAACGCCTGCAGCGACTCACTCATCAGAGCTGCCCGCCGGCGCTTCGTCCGCGGCCTCGGCCGGCTCGGGTGCACCCTGCTCAAGATCGATCACGTCGGCTGTGCTGTCGCCCAGCCGCTGCGCGGCGTCGGTCAGGCCCTGGGGATCGGCGTCGGCCGCTCGGCGCAGCCATTCCCGGGACTCCTCAGCCTTTCCGTCGGCCAGCAGAGCGTCGGCGTAGGCGTAGTAGAGCCGGCCCGCCCCGGGCGCGCTCGCCGTGGTCGAGCGGACCAGATCTCGCAGGCTGTGCACCGCCGCCCTGCTCTGGCCGAGGTCGCGCCGGGCGCCGGAGACGACCAGCGCCAACTCCATGCGATCGGCCGCATCGAGCCGACCCGCCTCCGGACCCGCCGCCAGCTCGACGGCCCGCTCGGGGCGCCCGAGCCCCCGCTCGGTGTCCGCGATCAGCGGCAGGAGATGCGCAGACCCGGAGAGCCGGCGCGCCGTCCGGAACTCCGACAGGGCCTTGGCCCACTCGGCCCGGCGATAGTGCACAAGCCCCAGGGTCTCCCGCACGATCGACACCCTCCCCGCACGACGTGTGGCGGTCTGCGCGTGCGCCAGCGCCACATCGAGCTCCTCGGCAGCCAGTGCCTCGGTGACCGCGACGAGATGCCGAGCCACGCCCTCAGCATTGTCCTTGCTCAGCGTGCGCAGCTCCCGGTGCACCGAACGGTCCACCTGGTCGGCCGTGATGTGGTCAGCAAGCGGGGGCTCCGCCACGCGCGTGGGCCGCCGCTGCTCGTCGCGACGCGCCGATGGCCGACGTGGGTCGTCGGGACGGTTCACTCAGGCTCCTGGGATACTCGAAGGGGACGCGTCAGTCTCTCACGTCTCACCCCTACCTTTGCTCGGGATGTTGCATACCCTCGCGCCGTTCTGTCAAGCCGCAGTTTCCCCGGCAAGAAAAGGAAAAGCCCCGCACAGGTGTGTGCGGGGCTTGCCCGGGTGGTGCTAATGGTGGTCCGGCGGTGTCCTACTCTCCCACACCGTCTCCAGTGCAGTACCATCGGCGCAGTGAGGCTTAGCTTCCGGGTTCGGAATGTGACCGGGCGTTTCCCTCACGCTA
>NZ_JBPCKQ010000188.1:0-22797 GCF_051004135.1 Ornithinimicrobium sp. | reverse complement strand
ACCGATCGCTCCGGGAATGCCGTGAGTGCGCGGCTGACCAGGGCGCGGCCGAGGCCGGTGCGTCGGTGCTCGGGTCGACGAACAGGTCGATGACGAACATCGCGTCGATGACGTCATCCCACGGGGGTCCTCGACGGTCAGCACCGCTGCCAGGAGCACGCCGTCGTCGGCCTCGGCGAGCAAAGACCCCTCGTGGCTCCAGCGGCCGTAGTCACCGGACCAGCTGGCCCGAATGTCGTCGCTCGCCTCGACGTCCGTGCCCACCTCGCTGCTGGGGTAGGAGGCGGCGTACAGCTCACCGACGGCCTGGAGGTCGCCCTCAGCGATAGCGCGGACCGTTAGGTTGGCGCGAATATCGGTCAGTGGCTTACGGCGGGTGGTGGGGTGAGGGGCGAAGCGACGGTTAACTGGTTGCCTCAGGTATGCGGGCCGCCTACGTTCTGGCTATGAGTGAGACCGGTGTGGTCCTCGTGACCGGCGTGGGCCGCCTGCGGGGCATCGGCGCGGCCATCGCCCGTGGCCTGGCGCAGGACGGGTGGGACCTGGCGCTGTCCTACTGGCACGAGTACGACGACAGGCTGGGCTACCCCCACGGCGACGACGACCCGCTACGGCTCGCGGAGGAGCTGCGCGCCCTCGGGGTCCGGGTCGAGCTGATCCCCGGCGACCTGGCCGACCCGGAGGTGCCTGAGCAGCTCGTGCACGCGGTCCGCGAGCGGCTCGGAGAGGTCACCGCGCTCGTGATGTCGCACTGCGAGTCCGTGGACTCCGGCATTCTGGACACCACCGTCGACAGCTTCGACAGGCACTACGCGGTCAATGTCCGAGCCAGCTGGCTGCTCATCGCCGCCTTCGCCCCGGCAGAACGCCCCGGCGGCCCGGTCGTGGCGCTCACCAGCGACCACACGACATACAACCTGCCGTACGGCGCGACCAAGGGTGCCCTGGACCGGCTGGTGATCGCCGCGTGCCACGAGCTCGGCGACGCGCACATCCGGGCCAACCTCATCAACCCCGGCCCGATCGACACCGGATGGATGACCGACGGCATTCGCGCGTCAGGGATGGCAGCGACCCCCGGGGGCCGGCTCGCCGGGCCGGAGACCACCGCCGACCTCATCCGGTTCCTGCTGTCGGAGCGTGGGAGGTGGATCAACGGCCAGCTGCTCTACAGCAACGGCGGCTTCCGCACCCCGGCAGGTTGCCCCACCCGGGCTCACCCGGTCAATGAGTCCGACATCTCCTGCATCTGCTCGATCTCGGCCTGTTGAGCCGTGATGATCTGCTCCGCGAGGGCGGTGGCGTCGGGCTGCTGACCCTGCGCCACCTCCGTCTGGGCCATCTCGATCGCGCCCTGGTGGTGCTCGATCATCATCTGCAGCCACATGGCATCAAAGCCACCGCCCTGCATCTGCATCAGCGAGTCCATGTCCTCCTGGCTCATCATGCCGCCCATGTCCATCGACCCCATGGCGGAGCCGTCGGGGACCTCCTCGCCCCAGCTGGTCAGCCACTGGCTCATCGTCTCGATCTCCGGTGCCTGCGCCGCCTTGATCTGCTCGGCCAGCGCGGTGAGGGTCGTGTCGTCCGCGGCGAGCGCCATGTCTGCCATCTGGATGGCCTGGTAGTGGTGCGGGATCATCTCCGTGGCGAAGGTGACATCCGCCTCGTTGTGGGCCGCGGCTACCTGGGTCTGCGTCGTCGCGGCCTCGTCGGCAGCGCTCGATTCCGGTGCGGACGGGGTGACGGCGTCCTCCTCGCTGCTGCAGGCGGCGAGGGTGAGGACCGCGACCAGCGCGAGTCCGGACAGAGTGGACGTGCGTGTGTTGCGCTTCATGATGTGTGTCCTTCGGGTCGTGCCGGATGTGGGGAGCGGTGTGCGGCCACGACATACATGTGGTCCGCGTCAGGCGCTCCTCAGACCCGCATCACGCACAGCCGATCGAGGGAGGGTGTCGGCGGAGACCACGCCCGCGCCGCTGGATCGAACCGCGCGGACCGATGCCGGCGGGCTCGGTTCTTCGGGGTCGAGCGAGGTGTCGGGCAGCTGAGGGCGAGCACCGCACTCAACGCTCCGAGGACGGCCAGACAGCCGCCGAGCCATCGCTGATGCGCAGGGGAGCCACCACCGTCGTGCACCGGTGGATCGGTCGCAGACATGTCGGTCATCGCCGTCGAGGCGCTCGGCGCTGCTGAGGAAGGGTGGGAGATGTCGGGGCTGTGCATCGAGCTGATCCCCAGCACGAAGAGCAGCACAGCCAGGACGCGCAGCGCCACGAGCGGCCGCGTGCTCTGCATCGTCCCGCCCCCTTCGAGTGCCGGTGTCCCCTCAGGACCAAAGGTACCCCCTGCGGGTATGTCGCTCAGACCCGGGTCAGGTGGTCTCGGTCCGGGGCTTACGCCACAGACGCGCCGCGACGACCCCGGCCACAGTGAGCACGATCAACGCGGTCACTGCCGCGACGATCGGCCAGGAGCTCAGGTCGGTCGCATAGGCGCCGAGGGCCACGTAGGCCACGGTGCCCGGCAGGATGCCGACCGCTGTGCCCAGCAGGTAGGCCCGGTAGGGCAGCCCGGTGAGCCCGGCCGAGTAGTTGATCGCGGTGAACGGCAGTACCGGCACCAGGCGCACGGCGATCACGGAGAGCAGGCCGTGCCGGGCCAGTGCCTCGTCGACGCGGGCCACCCGGGCGCCGGTCATCTGCTCGACGGCCTCCCGGCCGAGGGCGCGGCCGATCACGAACGCGGCCATGGCGCCCAGCATGGCGGCACCCCAGACCAGGAGCAGCCCCAGCGCCATCCCGAACAGCAGCCCGCCCAGGATGCCCAGGAGGTTCTTGGGCACGGGGAACAGCGTGATGACGGCATACAGCAGGACGAACGCCGCCGGCGCCGCGGGACCGGCAGCGTCCACCCACCCCTCGATCTGGTCCCGGTGCGGCAGCCCGCCGACGGCTGCGACACTCACCACAAGGACCAGCAGCACGACGAAGGACACCAGCCGCACCAGCGCGCGGCGGCTCACCGGAGACGACCTCGTCGCCGGTCGTGCGTTGGATGCACCGGGCACCCGTGCAGTCTGCCCCTTCCTGCTGAACGGGTCGGTGACGGCGCACACACCACGCCCCGTCTCATCGGTGCGGCGGGGTCAGCGAGTCTCGTGAGCCAGCGCGAGCAGGTCGGCGTCGCAGCCCGGCCGGCCCATCAGCATCGCCCCGACCGGCAGACCGCTGCTCGGGGCAGGCACGGACAGCGCCGGCACCCCGGCCAGGTTGGCCACGACGGTCCAGCAGTCGGTGTAGGGCGCAGCCAACGGGTCGGCCAGCTCCTCGGGGGTGATCTCACCGTCCAGCAGCGGCGCGGTGGTCGGCATCGTCGGCGAGACCAGGACCTCGTGGCGCACGAGGGCGCTGATGACCTGGTCGCGCACCCGGCGCTGCACCTGCGCCGCCCCGGCCAGCGCCGCGGAGTCGTGATCGCGCAGCCGGCGACCGTAGTCGTAGCGCCGGACCAGCTCCTCTCCGGCCCGCCCGGAGCGCACCCACGGCTCGAGCCAGTCCAGTGCCGCCACGGACGTCAACCGCATGTATGCCGAGAGCGCTCGGTGTGCCTCCGGCACCGAGACTCGGCAGACCTCGACGCCGTGGTCGCGCAGCCTGTCCAGCCAGGCTTCGAAGGAGCCCAGCACGTCGGGCCGGTTGCGGCCGGTGACCAGCTCCTCCACGACGGCGACGCGGGTCGGCACGGTGCGCGAGCTGCTGAACAGGGACTCGCTGGTGCCGGGCGTGCGCTCTGCCGGGCTCCCGGCCCCGTCGCCCGCCAGCACGGCGAGCAAGCAGCGTGCGTCGGCCACGGTGCGGGCGAGCGGCCCGACCCGGTCCAGCCGGGGCGCGAACGGCACCACCCCGGTCATCGGCACCAGGTCGGGGGAGGGGGCCATCCCGACCACGCCGCACTGCGAGGCGGGCTCGCGGATCGAGCCGCCGGTGTCGGTCCCGACGGCCATCGGGACCAGACCTGCGGCCAACGCGGCCGCACAACCGCCGGAGCTGCCCCCCGGGCTGCGGCGGCGGTCGACCGGGTTGCGCGTGAGCCCGTAGGCGGAGGTCTGGGTCGAGGCGCCCATCGCCAGCTCGTCCATGTTGGCCCGGCCCACCAGGATCGCCCCCTGCTCCCGCAGGCGGTCGACGACCGTCGCGTCGGCGATGGCCGCGACCCCGTCGTGGGCTCGTGACCCGCTCGTGGTCGCCTGGCCGTGCACGTCGATGTTGTCCTTGACCACGAAGGGCACCCCGGCCAGTGCCCCGGCCGGCGCCGACGGGGAACGGCGCAAGCGCTCGTCCAGCTGCGCGGCCGCATCGAACGCCTGATCGACGTCGACCAGCGTCAGGGCGTTCAGGGCGCCGTTGAGCTCGCCGATCCGGATCAGGTGGGCCGTGGTCACCTCCCGCGCGCTGACCTTCCGCGCCTGCACCAGGCGCGCGAGATCGACCGCCGAGAACTCCGTGAGATCGGTCGGCGCACGAAGATCACCACGGTGGACGCGATCCGACTCGGCGGACACCATGAGCACAGCGTGGCACCAAGTTGTTGCAACGCGGTAACAAGCGTGTGGCGTGCCCTGGGCGTCGGGTGGGACCCTCGGCGATCCGGAGGGAACTCGTGCCTCAGGCCGTGGCGAACCGCCCGAGCACCTGCTCGGCCCGGATGCCGCCCAGGTGCTCCGCGAAGATCCGCTGGTAGCCCAGCTCCTCGCGGCTGCGCGCCGGCGGGAGTCCCGGCATACCGATGTCCTCCCAGGCCTGGTCCGGGACCAGCCGCGCGGCCTGCCGGGCCATCACGTCGGCCGTGCCCGACCCGTCACCGAACTGCTCCTTGCGGCGCCACAAGATGTCGCCCGGCAGCCACCCCTCGAACGCCTCACGCAGCAGGGCCTTCTCCTGCGCCTGCTCGTGCCCGTCGTCGCCCAGCAGCTTCCACTCCATCGGGATGCGCTGGGCCACGGCGAGCATGTCGCGGGACAGGAAGGGCACCCGCGCCTCCAGCCCGTGGGCCATCGTGACCCGGTCGCAGCGCTGCAGGTTGAGGTGGTGCAACGCGTCGACCCCGTCAGCCAGTGCGTCTCGAAGTGCGGCCACGTCGAGGGAGCGCAGGTGGTGGTAGCCGGCGAACAGCTCGTCGGCGCCCTCGCCGGTGAGAACGACCTTGAGGTGCCGGGCCGCAAGCTCGGCGAGGAGGTAGTTGGGCACGGCGCTGCGCACCAACGAGGGCTCGTAGCTCTCGGTCGCGCAGACCACCGCGGGCAGGGCGTCGATCACGTCGTCGTCGGCGTAGACCCGCTCGTGGTGCTCCAGGCCGAGGTATGCCGCGACGCGCCGGGCCGCGGCCAGGTCGGCACTGCCTTCGGTGCCGGCGGCGAACGAGCGCACCACGGTGCCGGGGGCGGCCAGCCGGGCCAGGATCGCGGCGATGATGCTGGAGTCCAGCCCACCGGAGAGGAACACCCCGACCGGCACGTCGGCCATCATTCGCTCGCGCACCCCGGCCACCAGGGTCTCCCGAATCGCCGTCCGGGCCTCCTCCCGCTCCGCGAACTCCGGTGCCGGGGGCCCGTCGAGGCCGAGGGGGTCGGTGCGAAGGTCGACGAACGGGTGCAGCCCGGCCCGCGGGGTCCAGTGGTGCCCGGGCGGGAACTCCTCCACCTGCGCGCGCAGCTCGGCCGGGAACGCCGCCAGCTCCGAGGCCGCCAGCACTCGGTCGTCGTGCCGCGCCCAGTAGAGCGGCTTGACCCCCAGCGGGTCACGGGCCAGCACGACGTCGCCGTCGCGGGTGGCCGTGCAGAAGGCGTACATGCCGCGCATGTCGTGGATGCCGTCGGTGCCGCGCCGGTCGATGACGTGCAGCACCACTTCGGAGTCGGAGTCGGTGACGAATGTCCCGCCGAGCTCGACGCGCAGACTCCCGTGGTTGTAGATCTCACTGTTGGCCACGACCCAACGGTCCCCATGCGGGCTGTGCAGCGGCTGCTCGCCGCCGTCCAGGTCCACGATCGACAGGCGGGTGTGCCCCAGCCAGGTGGGCCCGACTTGGCGGGTGCCGGAGCCGTCTGGCCCGCGGTGGTGCAGCCGGGTGAGCATGTCCTCCCCGATGCGTGCCCCGGCCCGCAGCCGGTCGTGGTCGGGTCGGAGGTCGTGCACGGCCGCGATCCCGCACATGGGAGCCACATCCTCTGGGGAAGTCGGGCCTCCATCGTAGGCCGGTCGTCGGTCAAGCTGCCGAGTGAAGCGGCCTGCTCGCACGCCACCTCGGTGCGGCTCGCCCTCGCTGCGGTGACAGGGCATCGCCGCAGGCGCAGAACATCGCGCTGTAGCGCGATGTTGTGCAGGTCGGCCGATTGTCTGCCGGTTGCGCGAGGGTCAAGGACTCCCGCCGCTACCCGCAAAAGTACCCGGGTGGGGTATGCAGCCGCACAGCGGCCGTGAGGTCGGCGGACGGCCCGGCGCGAGCGACCGCGCCCGGCCTGGCAGAGTTGGCGCCGTGGCTCCCGCGATCGCAGACATCGCCGTCATCGGCGGCACCGGCTTCTACTCCTTCCTCGACGACCCGCACGAGCACCGGGTCGACACGCCCTACGGCGACCCGTCCGGGCCGATCTCCGTCGGCACCGTCGCGGGTCGCAGCGTGGCCTTCGTGCCCCGGCACGGCCCCCACCACGACCACCCGCCGCACGCCATCAACTACCGCGCCAACGCCTGGGCCCTGCGCAGCCTGGGGGTCCGGCAGGTCCTCGCCCCGTGTGCCGTCGGCGGCCTGGGCTCGGGCGTCTCCCCGGGTGACGTGGTCGTGCCCGACCAGCTCGTCGACCGCACCTTCCGCCGGGTCGGCTCCTTCGTCGAGCAGGGCGCCTGCCACCTGCCGTTCGCCGACCCCTACTGCCGCGGTGTCGGGGAGGCCGTCCTGGGCGCGGGCTCCGACCTGGTCGACGGGGGCACCATGGTCGTGATCGAAGGCCCGCGGTTCTCCACCCGGGCCGAGTCACGGCACTACGCGGCGCAGGGCTGGAGCCTGGTCAACATGACGGGGGCCCCGGAGGCGGCGCTGGCCCGGGAGATGCGCCAGTGCTACGCCGCGATCGCGCTGGTCACCGACATGGACGCCGGCGCCAAGTCCGGTGCGGGGGTGAGTCAGGAGGAGGTGTTCGCCCTGTTCAAAAGCAACCTGGAGCGACTCACCGGGCTGCTCGCCGACGCCATCGCCGGTCTGCCCGACCCTGACGGGTGCACCTGCTCGACCTGGGCCGACGGCGTCGAGCTGACCTACGACATACCTGGTCCGGCATGAGGGTGCTGCTGACCGGCTCGGCCGGCTTCATCGGCAGCGAGATCGGGCGGCAGCTCGATGCCGCCGGCGACGAGGTGGTCCGGGTGGACCTGATGCTGCCGCAGGCGCATGGCGCGGCGAGCCCGCCGGAGGGCACCCACCAGCTCGACGTCCGGGACAGCGCGGCCGTGGCCGACGGGGCCGTCGGTCCGCAGTGGGCGTCGCTGCTGCACGGCATCGACGCCGTGTGCCACCAGGCCGCGGTGGTCGGTGCTGGGGTGCGGGTGGCCGATCTGCCCGCCTATGCCGCGCACAACGACCTGGGCACCGCCGCGCTGCTGGCCGCGATGCACCAGAGCGGTGTCGACCGGCTGGTGCTGGCCTCCTCGATGGTGGTCTACGGCGAGGGCCGCTACGCCTGCCCGGAGCATGAGGAGCAGGTCCCGCCGCCGCGCACCGTCACGGCGCTGCAGGGTGGGGACTTCGACAACCACTGCCCGGTATGCGGATCCGCTCTGGACTGGCAGCTCGTCCCGGAGTCGGCGGTGCTGGACCCGCGCAGCAGCTATGCGGCCGCCAAGCTCGCCCAGGAGCACTACACCTCCGCGTGGGTGCGGCAGGCGGGCGCGTCGGCGGTGGCGCTGCGCTACCACAACGTCTACGGACCGGGTATGCCGCGGGACACCCCGTACAGCGGGGTGGCGGCGATGTTCCGCTCGTCGCTGGAGCGTGGCCAGGCCCCGCAGGTCTACGAGGACGGGGCGCAGATGCGCGACTTCGTGCACGTGTCGGACGTGGCCGCGGCAAATGTGCTCGCGCTGCGAGCGGTGGTCGAGGGCCCGGGGGAGTCCTTCGCGGCCTACAACGTGTGCTCGGGTCAGCCGGTGGGCATCGCCGACGTGGCCCGGAAGGTGGCCCAGGGCAGCGCGCACGACCTCGCTCCCGAGATCACCGGCGGCTACCGGCTGGGCGACGTGCGACACATCGTGGCTTCACCGCAGCGCGCTCGAGCGGAGCTCGGCTTCACCGCGCAGGTCTCGCCCGAGCAGGGGTTGCGCGAGTTCGCCACGGCGCCGTTGCGCGCCTGAGCCCGGGGCGGCTGCTCCGGGTGCGGCTCACCAGCTGGTGTAGAGCAGCGTCTCGATCACCAGCGCCGTCAGGATCTGCAGGCCGAGGCCGGGGCGGCGCCACGCCGGCGGCAGCAGCGCCAGCGACACCGTCAGCCACGGGATGAACGGCAACCAGATGCGCTCCACCTCCGCACGGCTCATCCCGGACAGGTCGGCCGCGGCGATCATCAGCAGCCCGGCGCCGGCGAGCAGCAGGACCACCCGGTCCACGCGCCACTGCCGCACCCCTGCGATGAGCATCGCCACGCCGGAACCCAGCAACAGTCCACCCGAGAGCAGCAGGGCGCCCAGGTTGCCCCAGAGCCAGTAAGCGCCGGGACGCTGCGAGGCGATGCCGTCCCAGTAGCGCTCGACGAGCACCGGGTAGGCCTCCCACCAGGCGAAGCCGTAGGCCGCGAAGACCAGGACGACGCACAGCGCCGCGGCTGCGGCGATCGGCAACGGCCACCACGAGCCCCGGGCCGCGATCAGCACCGCGAGCGCCAGGATGCCCAGCAGCGGCATGCCGTAGGACATCATCACGCAGGCGCCCAGCAGCAAGCCGGCCACGATGCCCGACGTGACCAGTCGGCCACGGCTGCGAGCGGTAGCGGCGACCGCGAGCGCCGCCATGCCCCAGGCCGCGGTGGCGGCGAAGAGCGCGTCGGCCGAGATGCACAAAAAGATGGCCGCGGGCGTCAGCACCAGGAACGGGGCAGCCCTGCGGGCCGCGTCCTCGGCGCCCAGGGTGCGCAGGGTCACCAGCACCCCCACGCTCGTGCTGGCCGCCAGGACCGTGGTCACGAGTCCCATCGACCACGAGGTCTCCAAGCCCAGCCGTGCCAGCCCGACGTAGAACAGCAGCGTCCCCGGGGGATGTCCGGCGACATGGGTCACCCAGTTGTCCGGGTGGGCGTAGGGGATCCGGGAGATGTACTCCTGCAGCATCTGCGGCACGTCGTCCGTCGCCAGCGCGGTGTCGAGGTACTCCACCCGGTTGGCCAGCACGTGGGCGATGCCGCTCCGGCCGTCGGTGAGGGCCAGCGACAACATCCAGGCCAGGGCGACCAGGTAGGAGGTGAGCAGCAGCCAGCGCCACGGGAGCCGGGCGGCCAGCGGCACGGCATACCGCCAGGCGAGCAACCCGATGACCAGGGCGGGCAGGGTCCCCGGCCCGAACCACTGCGGGTCCCAGAAGCCGTGCAGCGGCTCGACCGTGCCGAAGGCCTCCGGGTCCTTGCGCGCGTAGACCTGCCAGTCCAGGAGCTTGGGCACGGTCAGGGAGGCCACGACCAGCGCGGTGGCTACCGCGAGCCCGACCCATGGTGCCGGCTGCCTGCGCCCTGTCATCTTGCGCGCCTGCGTCCCCGTCGCGGTCATGGGCCCACGCTAGGCGACGGGCGAGGAGTACGGGCACCGCCTGGCCCAGGGCTCGCGGTAGGCGTAGCCCGACCGGGAGGCTTGGGCCGAGTATCTTCTGGGGGTGACCATCGCCTGTTGTGACCGCCACTCGTGGGTCTGACCTCCCACCAGTCGACCGCCCGCCCAGCGAAGGGGGGCCCCGCGACCGACCGCGCCGACCGGTTGCCGTCGGCCCTGGTGCGACGGGTCGATCTGCTGGTCGACCTCGCCGTCGGGGTTCTGGCCTCCTGGACGCTCGTCTATCACGTGTGCCTCGTGGCCGGGCTCGACGTCATCTGGGCGCTCGTCCTGGAGGCCCTGGCTCTGGCCGGGTGGGCGGCACTGGCGCTGTTCGCGCGTCGCGAGCCCGATGATCAGGACGCGTCCGTGGCCAGTGAGGGAGCCCGACCGGTCCGTGCCCCGCGCTCCGGCGTCGAGACCCGACTGCTGGTCGGCACCGCGCTGGCTTCGGTTGGTGCAGCGGTCACGATGGCCACGTATGTGGTGTGGCCGGTGGTCGTGTCGTTGTGGCTGCTGGCCGGCCTGGGCGCCGCGACGCTCGCCTGGTCACGGCCTGTAGGGGGTGTCGACGAGCACTCCGGGCGCCGGCGAGGCGACCGGTCGGAGGGCGCTTGGGCGGCGCTGGTCTGGGGTGTCGCTCTGGCCGCGCTGTCCCTGTTCACCCTGCGCTCCAACCCCGACGACCTGTTCTACGTGAACCTCTCGCAGTGGGTCGTGGACCAGGGCACGTTTGCGGTGAGGGACACGATCTTCTCCGACCAGGCCTTCCCGATGACCAACTTTCCGCCGATGGCGTCCTACGACGCGCTCGTCGGCACGCTGGCGCGGCAGCTCGGGGTTGACGCAGCGTCCGTGGCCTATCTCGTCGTCCCGCCGGTAGCGACGTTCCTGGCCGTGCTCGCCCTGTGGCGGTTGCTGCGCGCCTGGGGGGTGCGGCCGGTCTGGTTGGCCCTCTCGCTCGCTCTGACCTTCCTGCTGTTCGATGCTGTCCCGGGCTACGCCGCCCCCGGCGACCTGTTCCTGACCCGGATGTGGCAGGGCAAGGTGATCCTGCTCTGTGTCATGGTGCCGGTGCTGTTGGTCTACGCCCTCCGCTATGTGCAGCGGCCGACCCGGGGACGGGCGGGCTGGTTGCTGGCCGGCGGCGTGGCCGCGGTCGGCCTGAGCACGACGGCGATGTTCTTGGTCCCGCTGCTCGCTCTGGCGGGGGCGGCCCCGCTGCTGCGGACCCGTCGCTGGGCCGCTCTCGGCGGGTTCGCGGCGATGGCGGCCTACCCCGTCGCAGCGGGGGCCGTCACCGTCGCGACGGGGGGACGCTCCGCGGACGACTTCGAGTCCCGGAAGCTCTATCGATTCGAGCCGTCGTGGTTCGGTCACGAGATCTTCTCCGACGGTGTGCTGGCGCTGGTCGGGGTGTCCGGCGTCCTGCTGGCCACGCTGCTCATCCCGCACCGTGCCGCCCGGTTGACCTCGGCCCTCCTGGTCGTGGCCACCGGGATCACGTTCGTGCCCGGAGTCACCCACCTCGCCTACGATCTTGTGGGGCTCGGTCCCACGCTGTGGCGGGTGTCCTGGGTGTGCTCGGTGGGCGCCTCGGTCGGGGTGTTGGGCGCTGCACTGGCCACCCGGCCGCCGGCGCGCCTGGTCCGGGTGCTGGCCCCGCTCGCGATGGTCCTCGCCCTGGTCCTGGGCGGTCAGCCCATCTGGTCCTCCGGCGCCGGTGTGGACCTGGTCAACCCCCCGCACTGGCAGCGCCCAGCCCCCACGGTCGTCGTTGCCGAGGAGGTGACTGCGGCTCTCGAGCCCGGAGACGTCGTCCTGGCCGCACCGTACCTGGGCATCACCGTCGCCGTGATGACCACCCGGGTCAAGACGGTTGCCCCACGCAGGTACTACATGGACCCCCTGCGCGCGATCCCCGAGTTCCACTACGCCGAACGTGACATTCTGATGGACTTCGTGGACCCACCGCCAGAGGGTCGTCCCGACCCCGACGCCGTGGAGCGGGCTCTAGACATCGTGGACGTGACCATGGTGTGCCTGCCTTCCAGCGAGCGCATCCGGCTGGGCTTCCTGTCTGGGCTCGGGTTCACCCCGGCCCTGGCCACGAGGGGGTGGGTGTGTGTCCGCCGCTGACCCGCGGACCGGCTCGCGACACGCCTTGAAGGGCAAGGTGCTGCGCTACGGCGCTTCTTCCGTGGTGGCCACAATGTGCAGCGAGGTCACCTTCCTGCTGCTCTACGGCGTCGCAGACACGTCCACCACGGTGGCCTCGCTGCTGGCTTGGTTGGCCGGGGCCGGCCCCAACTACTGGATGAACCGGAGCTGGGCCTGGGGTCGCCGTGGTCGGCCGAGCCTGCGGCACGAGGTGCTGCCCTACGTGGCAATCATCCTGGTGACCCTGGGTCTGGCCGTTGGCGCCACCGGCGCGGCGAGTTCGGCGCTACACTCCACGGACGTGTCCGACCTGGCCCGGACAGTCCTCGTGGGGGGGGTGTTCTTGCTGGTGTATGTTCTGGTCTTCATCCTTCGCTTCTTGCTCTTCGACCGCCTGTTCGCCACCCGGACCTCGGGCCCTCCCGACCGGGAGCCCTGACCCGGCCCTCACTAGGAGGCACCGTGACCGAGCCCACCACCGGCGACTCGTCAACCGGCGATTCCGGGACTGGCGCGTTCGTCCAGGCCACCGGTCGCACGCTGGAGGACTCCTCGGGGCGCCACCAGCGCCGCTACCGTGCCTTCCAGTTCGGCCTCATCGCCCAGCACTGCGGCCGAAGCGTCCTCGAGGTCGGGGCCGGACTCGGCGAGTTCGCCAGCCAGTTCGAGGACCTCGACCGGCTCGTCGTCACCGACGTCGACCCCGCCGCGGTCGCCGCGATGGCCGACCGCTTCCGCGACCGTCCCGAGGTCGAGGCCCGGCAGCTGGACCTCGCAGGGCACGTCGAGGTCGTGGGCGACCCGGTCTCGACGGTGGTCGCGGTCAACGTCCTCGAGCACATCGAGGAGGACAGCGCCGCACTCAGGTCACTGGCCACCCTGGTCGAGCCCGGTGGCTCGATCGTGCTCTGGGTCCCGGGCTACATGCAGCTCTACGGTGACTTCGACCGGGCGGTCGGCCACGTCCGCCGCTACACCCCGAGCACCCTGCGACAGGCCATCCTCGGGGCGGGACTGACCTGTCCGGAGGTCCGCCCGGTCAACATGCTGGGAGCGCTCGCCTGGTGGGCTGCCGTGCGACGCGGCGGGGTGAAGGCACCGAACCCCTGGATGCACCAGATCTACGACACGATGCTCGTGCCCACCACTCGTCTGCTGGAGCGGCGGCTGCGGCCACCGTTCGGTCAGTCGGTGCTGGCGGTCGCCTCGGTTCCCGCAGCGCCCAGCTCTCGCTGACTCCCGCCACCTCCACCGCGCAGGATGGTCCAGCCCAGCGAGGCAGCCGCCGGGACCAGGGCCAGGGCGGGCAGCTGGTATCGCCACACGAACTGTGCACCGACGGCGGGGGCGGCCAGCAATAGCAGCCCGGCCAGCAGCAGCACACACACCACCGCCCTGGCCTGGAGCGCGTCCCGTCGCGCGGCGCGGCCGATGCCCAGGGTCGCGCCCAGCGCCACCACCACCGCGCCGAGCAGCAGCGGCCCGGGCAGGTATACCACCCACGCATAGACCACGAGCCCGTCCGCGAAGGGTTGCACCGATTGCAGCTGACGGCCCCCGTGGGCCGCGTAGGCCGGTCCCGTCCAGTCGGTGGGCTGCACGGTGACGAAGTGTTTGAACCGCCACTTGTAGGCGGTGTCGTAGGAGAACCGGTTGCCCCGCCAGACGTCGAAGTTCAAGGAGAAGTCCCGGACCACGGTCCGGGTGTAGTCCAGCGGTTGCGCCCGGATCGCCGCGATGGCGAACTCGCGCATCGCCTGGTCGGTCGTGACACCCGCCGGAGGTCGGAGCATCGGGAGGGTCTGGGGGTCGTGGAAGGCGTAGTAGGTTGAGTCCTGTCGCTGCGCGACGGGTTCGCGGGGGCACAGCACGCGCTGATACTCCTGGACGGAGATCTGATCGCACTCCACGAACGACGCGGAACGCACGTAGAGCGCCTTGCCCGTGAACTCCGCGAGGGTGAAGACCCCTCGCTCCTCGTGGTACCACGTCATGTACGTCGTCACCGGCACCGCGAAGCCGACCCCGACCAGGATGATGGCGGCGACCCGGCGGCGCCACCCCGGCCCGGCCAGCAGCACGCACCCGATCACCGCCACCACCACGAGCGGCTCGCCGACCAACCGGACCGTGGCGGCCAGACCCAGGGCGAGCCCCGCGGCCAACGCGTTGAACAGTCGCATCCGCCGATGCCAACAGAGCAGGCACAGCGCACCGAACACCAACACCTCGAACAGCACGTCGGACAACACCGCGTGCTCGAGGCTCAGCTGCATGGTGTCGAGCAGGACCGGCAGAGCGGCGACGGTGGATACCCGTGGCCCGACCCCCCAGCGGCGCAAGAAGACGTAGAGGAGCACCGCGAGTGCCAGTCCCAGGACATGCTGGACCAGCGCCACCAGCAGGACGTCGGGGGTGACCAGGGAGGCCGGTAGGAGCAGCAGCAGCACGTAGCCGAGCGGACGATCGGGGGCGGGCACGAGGTTCTCGAGCGCGGCGAGGTAGGTGGGCGCGTCGCTGTGCACGAAGGCCGGCACGAAGGCGACCTGCACCCACACCCGCACCAGGACACCGAGTGCCAACGCGACGAGAAAGGGCCGGTGGTCGCCGAGCAGCGACGCGGACGGCCCGACGCCCCCCTCCGGTGGTGCCGTCGGGCTGGAGGCGGACAGGGCGGTCACGCCCGGCTGTGTCGGGATAGGCCTGGGCGGGGACGGGACGCCAGAGCGAGCGCCCGCTCGTCCATCGGGGACGGACAGCCCTCGCGCCACCAGGTGCCCAGCACGACCCGGGCGTAGCGCGAGCCGTAGACCGCGTTGCCTCCCTTCTTGGACGCCCCGGTCGTTCGGACACGCATTCGTCCGGGCACCTCTTGGACGCGGAAGCCGTGCGAGAGCACTCCGATGAGGAGCTCCGAGGACTGGTACTGCGGCTGGTTGAGGGTGATGTCCTGCGTGATAGCGGCACGCATCGCCCGCAGCCCGAAGGAGGTGTCGGTCGACCACTGACCGGTCAGGCCGCTGACCGTCCAGGCGAAGACGTGCACCCCGAGCCGGCGGACTCGGTCGCGGGTCTCCTGACCTCCGAGGCGTCGCGAGCCGGTGACGAAGTCCGCCGTGCCGTCCAGGACGGGGGTCAGGACCCCCTCGAAGTCGGCCGGGTCGTACTGGCCGTCCGCGTCGGTGGTGATGATGTACTCCGCCCCGTGCTCGCGGGCAATCCGGTAGCCGAGCCGCAGCGCCGCTCCCTGCCCGCGGTTGACGCCTGGGGCCACCAAGCGGGGCCGGGGATGCGCCTGGACGGTCTGGGCGGTCTCATCGCTGCTCCCGTCGTCGATCACCAGCACGTCGACGTCGAGCCCGGCTACCGTGGCGGGCAGTTCGTCGAGGACGGCCCGCAGGGCGGTGCCCTCGTTGTAGGCCGCGATGACCACGGTCACGGGCGCGAGGACCAGGTCGCCGTACCGATCCCGAAAACGAGCAGAGGCGGCGGCGTCGTGCTCGTCGACCTGGGGACGGTCCGTAGCCCGCCCCCGCCGACCGCGCAGCAACGCGGTGGCCCCCATCGCTCCGGCGACCGGCCACAGCGCGAGGGCCAGCGCCTCACCCGAGGTTCCGCCCCCGCCCCGGAGCGCACCGGCGACGCCCGCCACGAGGGGCACCAGCAGCGTCACGCCGCAGAGCATCCGTATGCCGGAACCGCGGGCTCGGCCCACCCCGAGGGCTGCCGCCGCGGCCAGCAGCGCACCCAGCACCAGGAATCCGGACACGACGGGGCCAAGACCGTCCCCGCCGAAGCGCGACCAGGCAGCGGACAGCGCCGCCACCGCAACCAGCAGCGTGGCACCGGCCGGGGCGAGAGCCCGCGACGCGCGCCAGGCGAGCACGAGCAGAGCTCCGGCGACGAGGAGCACGAGGAGCAGCTCGCGGAACGGGGCTGGGCCCCCGCGCAGGATCACGGGGCTCAGCACGGCCGGGATCGCAGCCACCGCGCACAACCAGGGCCAGACTCCCCACCGGGCGGTCAGCACCTGGAGGGCAGCAGCGGTGGCTACGGCGATCAGGACGGCGACGACGGACACGCCCGCTACGAGACCGACGAACAGTCCGAGGACCAGCACCACCAAGGAGGGCAGGTGTCGGACCATCTGCATCGGCGACAGAGGCACCGGCCTCAGTCCTGCGGGATGTCGGGTGCGAACTCCACCCAGGCTTCCCGCATGCCCTCGACGAGCGAGGCCCCCGGCTCGAACCCGCGGGCGCGGGCACGGGCGATGTCCACGACCACGGCCGGCATCTCGCCCGGCTTGGCGGGCACATGGCGGGTCCTGATGGGCCGGTCGGTGGCGTCTCGGGCCGCTTGCGTGATCGCGTTGACGGTGTAGGAGCGACTGCCGCCGATGATCACCGGGCCCGAGGGCCAGTCGGCGACGGCCAGGCTCGCCGCCCGGGCCACGTCACCGACGAAGACCAGGTCGCGGCGCTGTTCTCCGTCGCCATAGATCTGGACCTCGCCGCCCTCCGCGGCCGCGCGCATCAGCCGCGGCACGAAGCTGTCCTTGTGGCTCATGCCGCCGCCGTAGACGTTGGTCAGTCGCAGCACCGGGCAGCGCATCCCGAAGGAACCGGCATACCCTGACAGCAGCATCTCGGCGGCTGCTTTCGTCCCTCCGTACGGTGTCAGCGGTGCGAGGGGCATCGTCTCCACGATGGTGTCCTGGCCGACGTCACCGATGACGGCGTTGGTGGAGGCGAACACGAACGTCCCGACACCCGCGACTCGGGCCGCTTCGAGCAGGCCCGCGGTCATCTCGACATTGGTGGCGTGCACGTCTGCGGGCTGCTGCACGGACCTCAGGACGGAGGTGAACGCCGCCAGGTGCACCACAGCGTCGAGGTCCGAGGTGATCGCTCGCTCCCGGACCTCGGGGTCGCACAGGTCACCCTCGATCGTGGGCACCTCCCCGTCGGCGAAGACGTCCAGGTCCGCCACCACGGCGTCGTGGCCAGCGCCGTGCAGGGCGGCCACCACGTGACGACCGATGAAGCCGGACCCACCGGTCACGAGGACCCGCAGCGGGCCGGTCACTGATGGATCCCGCACTCGGTCTTGCCGGTGCCGGCCCACCGGCCGCCGCGCGGGTCCTCGCCGGGGGCGACCCGGCGGGTGCAGGGCCAGCAGCCGATGGAGGGGTAGCCGTCGTGCTGCAGCGGGTTCACGGGCACGCCGAACTCGCGGATGTAGTGCTCGACGTCCTGCGCGCTCCACCGGGCCAGCGGGGAGAACTTGACCTTGCGCTTGGTCCGGTCCCAACCGACCACCGGGACGTCAGCGCGGTCATGAGTCTCGTCGCGTCGCAGACCGGTCGCCCAGGCGTCGTATCCGGCGAGCTGATCCTCCAGTGGCCTCACCTTGCGCAACGCGCAGCACAGGTCGGGGTCACGGGCGAACAGGTCCTTGCCGTATGCCGCATCCTGCTCAGCGACCGTCTGGTCCGCGGTCACGGTGACGACGTTGACCGAGAGGGTGGCCGCAACCGTGTCACGGGTCTCGATCGTCTCGGCGAAGTGGTAGCCGGTGTCGAGGAAGACCACGTCGATGTCGGTGGCCACGGTGGAAGCCAGGTGGGCAAGCACGGCGTCGTTCATCGAGGAGGTGATCGCCAAGCGTCGACCGAAGGTGGCCACCGCCCACATGATGATGTCCTGGGCAGGGGCGGACTCCAGCGCGGCCCCGCCGTGACGCACCAGCCGGCGCAGCTCGGTCTCGGAGCGACCCCCGGTCCCGGCGGCCATGGGCAGCCGGGCCGCCCCGGTGCCCGCCGTCGTCATCAAGGCCCCGCTTGCAGCCGGGGCCTGCCCGCCGCGCTCATCGGGTCATCCGCCGACATACTCCGACCCCTGGGCCACGTGGCTGGCAGCGTTGGCCGAGGCTCGCCAGTTGACGCCGGGCGTCAGCGCGTTCCGGTCCACCCGGTCACGGTGCTGGTCGATGATGTCGAACATCGAGGTCAGCAGAGTGTCCGAGAGCAGGTGCGGGGACAGGCCGAGGTCCTCCAGCGCGGTGTGCACGACGGAGAAGTGGTGGTCCTCGATCTCGACCCTCGGGTTTTCCAGATGCACGATCGAGGACGCGCCAGGGAAGCTGTTGGTCACCGTCTTGGCCATCTCCGTCAGCGACATCGTCTCCGTGGTCTGGTTGAAGACCCGGAACTCACCCGCCGCGGCCGGACTCTGACAGGCCAGGCGCACGCACTCCACGGTGTCGCGGATGTCGATGATGGCCCGGGTCTGCGACCCGCCGCCATACACCGTCAGCGGCAGGCCCAGCACTGCCTGGATCGCGAAGCGGTTGAGCACCGTCCCGAACACGGCGTCGTAGTCGAACCGGGTCACCAACCGCGGGTCGGCCGCGGTCTGCTCTGTCTCCTGACCGTAGACGACGCCTTGGTTGAGGTCAGTGACCCGAAGGCCCCAGATCCGGCATCCGAACTCGAGGTTGTGTGAGTCGTGCACCTTCGAGAGGTGGTAGAAGGAGCCCGGCCGCTTCGGGAACAGCACCCGGTCGCTTCGGCCCTTGTGAGTGATGTCGAGCCATCCCTCTTCGATGTCGATGTTCGGGGTGCCGTACTCCCCCATCGTCCCGAGCTTCACGATGTGGATGTCGCGGTCGATCTCGCCGACGGCGTACATCAGGTTCAGGGTCCCCACGACGTTGTTCATCTGGGTGTACACCGCATGCTTGCGGTCGATCATGGAGTAGGGCGCAGCCCGCTGCTCCGCGAAGTGCACGATCGTGTCCGGCTCGAAGTCGCGGATCGTCGCATAGAGGAAGTCCGAGTCGACCAAGTCACCGTAGTAGGACGAGATCGAGTCACCACCACGGTCGTGCCACACCGCCAACCGGGTCGCCAGCGTCTCGATCGGCACCAGCGATCCAGATCCCAGCTCGTGGTCGTAAGCCCGCCGGACCATGTTGTCGACCACGCCGACCTGGTGCCCGTTCGCCGAGAGGTACATCGCAGTGGGCCAGCCGAGGTAGCCGTCACCACCCAGAACGAGGATGCGCATAAACCGTTGCCTTCCCGTTGTCGGCCCCATCTGGCCCGTTGTCGGCCCCATCTGGGCCGTGTGGGACAGTAGACCATCGATGGATAGGCCCTCGCGAGGCGGAGAGCTCGAGGTCCCTGGGGGTCAGGGTCAGTGCGGACCGGTGGTACACAGTAGGTCGACCCTGACCACAGCCGACGCCACCGCCGCGTCATACATTGGTAATGCAGAATTTCCACCATATTCCGGTTACCTTGAACTCCATGACGGTGTGTGACCTCATCCTTCCCTGCCGTAACGAGGGCCCCGCACTCCTCACGCTGCTGCCCCGAGTGCCGGCCGAGTTCGCACCCATCGTGGTCGACAACGGATCCACCGACGACACGGCCGTCGTGGCCCAGCGGCTCGGCGCGCGCGTCGTCGTCGAGCAGCAGGCGGGCTACGGCGCCGCCGTGCACGCTGGCCTGCTCGTCGCAACACACGACTATGTCGCCTTCATGGACGGGGACGGCTCCTTCGACCCCGACGATCTGATCCCCATGCTGGCCGGGGTGAGCGACGGCGACGCCGACCTGGCAGTCGGGCGGCGTCGCCCCAGCCGGCGCAGCGTCTGGCCCTGGCACGCCCGGCTGGGCAACGCCCTGATCGTGGCCTGGCTGCGTCACCGGATCGGGATGGCCGCCCATGACATCGCGCCGATCCGGGTATGCCGTCGGGAGGCGCTGCTCGACCTGGACGTGCAGGACCGTCGGTTCGGCTATCCGGGGGAGCTGCTGCAGAAGGCCACGACCGCTGGGTGGCGTCTTGCGGAGCGTGACGTACCCTACGGTCCGCGGGCCAAGGGGACCCGCTCCAAGGTGTCCGGGTCGGTGGTCGGCACGGCTCGCACCGCTCGCGACTTCTGGAAGGTGCTGGGGTGAGAGTCCTCGTGATGGCCAAGGCACCGGTGCCCGGGCTGGCCAAGACCCGGCTTGCCGCGACGGTCGGCGACGCGATGGCTGCCGATCTCGCCGCAGCCGGTCTGCTCGACACGATCGAGGCCTGCCGCGCCACCACCGACGACTGCGTGGTCGCGGTGGCTGGTCATCTCGACGACGCCTGCCGGGCCGAGGAGATCCGAGTCGCGTTGACTGGCTGGACCGTGTTGCGCCAGCGCGGGGAGGGGTTCGCCGACCGGTTGGCCAACGCCCACCTCGACGCCGGGTCCGGGCCGCTGCTGCAGATCGGCACCGACACGCCACAGGTGACTTCGCAGCACCTGCACGCCGCCGCGGCAGCGCTCGCCGACCACGACACGGTGCTCGGACCCGCCGCGGATGGCGGCTGGTGGGTGCTGGGCCGGCACGAAGCCGATCAGGCCGACGTGCTGCGGGGCGTCCCGATGTCCACCTCGACCACTTGCGAGGACACCCGGGCCGCACTGGTCGCCCAAGGTCTCGACGTCGCGCTGGTCGACGTGTTGCGTGACGTCGACACCGCTGAGGACAGTGAGCTGGTGGCCGCAGCCGCCCCCCGGACCCGCTTTGGCCGGGCCTGGGCCAGGTCAGGGGCGCCGGCATGACCGACATCTCCTTCACCCAGCTGTTCTCCCAGGCCCTGCAAGGCAATCTCTGTCACATCGTGGGCATCGAGGACCGCCCGGTCCCGCTCCCGGTCGAGGAGTGGACTCGCGACGCCGACGAGGCGGACCATGCGCTGCTGGGGCTGTGCCGCGGGAGGACCCTGGACATCGGCTGCGGGCCCGGGCGCCTCACCCTGGCGCTGAGTGCCCACGGCGAGGAGGTGCTCGGCATCGACATCGTCCGCGAGGCGGTGTCGATGACCCGCTCCCGCGGTGGCGCGGCGATGCTGCGCGACGTCTTCGACCCCAGACTCGGTGACGGCCGGTGGGGGACTGCGCTGCTGGCCGACGGCAACATCGGCATCGGGGGTGACCCGATCGGCCTGCTCCGCCGGGCCGGCGAGCTGATCACACCCGGCGGACGGGTGGTGGTCGAGGTGCAGCCTCCGGGCGCAGCCCTGCGCACCATGTGGGCCACGCTGCAGTGCGGTGACGCGATCAGCAGGCCGTTCCGGTGGTCGATCGTCGGTGTCGACGACATCGGCGGGGTCGCCGCCCAAGCGGGTCTGGTGTTGACCCGGAAGGAGCCGGTAGGCTCCCGTTGGGGCGTCGTCCTTCAGCACGGCTGAGCGGGCGCGGCGCAGGGATCGCCGACAAGGGAGCACGGATGAGCCTGCGAGCACCCGCACCCGAGCAGTTCACCTCCCGGTTGCGCAGCCCGCACGTGGCCGCCCGGGTCGGGCTCTGGCTGGGCATCGCCTTTGCCATCTGTTTCGTCACCGGTCTGATCAGCCACTACGCGCAGGAGCCCGACCAGCCGATCCCGTTCCCGACCAGCCCGGTCTGGGGCTACCGGATCACCCAGGGGCTACACGTGATCAGCGGCACTGCGGCGATCCCGCTGTTGCTGGTCAAGCTGTGGACGGTCTACCCCAACCTGTTCGCCCGGCCACCGCTCGGCGATCTGCGCCGGATGGTCCTCAACGGGCTCGAGCGGGTCTCGATCGCGGTCCTGGTCGCTGCCGGCATCTTCTTGCTGACGACCGGCCTGCTCAACACCACGCACTGGTATCCGTGGAACTTCTCCTTCCGCAGCAGTCACTACGCTCTCGCCTGGATCGGCATCGGCGCGCTGATCGTGCACATTGCGGTCAAGCTGCCGGTCATCCGCGACGTGCTGCTCGGTGACGTCGACGACGACACGCACGACCGACCGAGCGCCGTCGACCAAGGCGCGCTGTCGCGCCGAGGTCTGCTGCGCTCCACCTGGATCGCCACGGGTGTCGCGGTGCTGGCCACCGCCGGGGCCACGGTGCCTCGCTGCGCAAGGTCTCGGTCCTCGGGGTGCGCTCGGGGGAGGGGCCCGGGGGGGTGCCGATCAACAAGTCGGCGCAGTCGGCCCGGATCACCGATGACATGGTCGGCTCCGACTACCGGCTGACGGTGGTCGTCGACGGGGTCGAGACTACCTTCAGCCGCGACGATCTGATCGGTATGCCGCAGCGCACCGAGACCCTGCCGATCGCCTGCGTGGAAGGGTGGAGCGCCAGCGGCGAGTGGACCGGTGTCCGGCTGCGCGACCTGCTCGATCGGGTCCAGGCGCCCCCGGGAGCCGACCTCCGAGTGCGGTCCCTGCAGCCCTCCGGGCCGTTCCGCAACACCACGCTGCAGGCCAACTTCGTCGACGACGACCGCACCCTGCTCGCGATGCAGCTGGCCGGGGAGGACCTCGACCTCGACCACGGCTACCCCTGCCGGCTGATCGCCCCCAACCGGCCCGGGGTGCTGCAGACCAAGTGGCTGGCGCGGCTGGAGGTGCAGGCATGAGAGTGGTGCTCGGGGCGCTCGGAGTCCTTGCCGGACTGTGGGGCGTCTGGTTGATCCTGGGCAGCGCCGACCTGAGCGATCTGGTCAACCTGACGATCTGGCTGGGCGGTGGCATCATCGCGCACGACGTCGGGGTGGCCGCAGTGAGCCTGGTGCTCGCCGCGGTGGGCGCGCGTTTCCTGCCTGAAGCTTCGCGGAAGCCGGCGGCCGCCGGGCTGGTCGTGCTGGGCACGATCACCGTCGTGGCGATCCCGTTCCTCGGCCGGTTCGGCGCGCGTGCCAGCAACCCAACCCTGCTGGACCGCAACTACGTCGGGGGTTACCTGGCGATCGCCGCGCTGGTCCTCATCTG
>NZ_JBPCKQ010000187.1:0-13061 GCF_051004135.1 Ornithinimicrobium sp. | reverse complement strand
GATCGGCACCCACGTCGGGGCGGCCCAGGCACACACCACGGGTCGGCACACGCACCTGGACTTCCGCTGCCTCACGGCGCTGTTCGGTCATGCCGGCATCGAATACGACATCAGCGCGCTCGACGAGGAGGAGCTGGCTCGGATCGCCGGTTGGGTGGGGGTGCACCAGCGGCTGCGGGGGCTGCTGCACGGCGGACGCACCGTGCGCCTGGATGAACGGGACGGCGCGTGGCTGCACGGTGTGGTCGCTCCCGACCGGGCCCACGCGGTCTATGCCTTCGTCCGGCTGGTGACCGGCGCCGACGCCCTGCCCGGCCTGGTGCGGCTGCCCGGTCTGGACCCGGAGCTCGACTACGCGGTGCGCGCCATCGACCCCACGCGCCGTGACGACGTCCCTGTCCGGGGTGAGGCGATGAGTCAGCCCGCATGGTGCTCCCAGGAGGGGGTCGTGCTGAGGGGGCGTGCGCTGGCTCGCTACGGGCTGGCGATGCCGGTGCTCAACCCTGCTGCCGGGCTGCTCATAGAGGTGACCGCACAGTCGTAGGCGGCGAGGACGTGCTCAGCACGTGCGCCACGACATACCCTGTGCTCGTGCCCGGCCATGTCCTCGTCCTCAGCG
Organism: Ornithinimicrobium sp.; assembly: GCF_051004135.1. Taxonomy (GTDB): domain Bacteria; phylum Actinomycetota; class Actinomycetes; order Actinomycetales; family Dermatophilaceae; genus Ornithinicoccus. The sequence goes on along the minus strand of NZ_JBPCKQ010000187.1, from coordinate 12,442 downwards.
GCCCCAACCTCGCGGCCCTCGGCTCGCGCGAGCCCGAGATCTACGGCAGCACCACCCTCGCCGACATCTCGACGCAGCTGCAGACGCTCGGCGACACACTCGGGCTGAGTGTGGAGTGCCGGCAGAGCGATCACGAGGGGGAGCTGGTCGGGTGGCTGCACGAGGCGTCCCGGGCCGGGTGGGACGTCGTGCTGAACCCCGCGGCGTTCACCCACTACTCGTATGCCGTGCGCGACGCCTGCGCACACCGGACCGGGATGGGGTCGCGGCTGGTCGAGGTGCACCTGTCCAATCCGGCCGCGCGGGAGAGCTTCCGGCGCACCTCTATGGTGGCCGGTGTGGCCACCGGCACGGTCGCCGGCTTCGGCGCCGACTCCTACCTGCTCGCCCTCCGTGCCCTGGCCGGCTGAGCGGCTAGACTGACCGCCGATCCCCGACCACTTACGTGGACCCGGCGTGCCCGCACGACCCGACCACCGGACGAAAGAGCATCAGACGTGGCAAGCACCAACGACCTCAAGAACGGCCTCGTGCTGGACATGGGCAACGGCCTGTGGCAGGTGATGGAGTTCCAGCACGTCAAGCCCGGCAAGGGCCCGGCCTTCGTGCGCACCAAGCTCAAGAACGTCACCTCCGGCAAGATCGTCGACAAGACGTTCAACGCCGGAACCAAGGTCGAGACGGCCACGGTCGACCGCTCCGACATGCAGTACCTCTACCACGACGGCACCGACTACATCTTCATGGACACCAAGACCTACGAGCAGATCCCGGTCTCGCCGGCGGTAATGGGCACTGTGCCGGACTACCTGCTCGAGAACGCCGAGGCGATGATCGCCCAGCACGACGGGCAGGTGCTGTATGTCGAGCTGCCGCCGTCGGTCGTCCTGCACATCGCGCAGACCGACCCGGGCCTGCAGGGTGACCGCTCGACCGGCGGCACCAAGCCGGCCACCCTGGAGACCGGCGCGGAGATCCACGTGCCGCTCTTCCTCGAGACCGGCACCAAGGTCAAGGTGGACACGCGTGACGGGTCCTACCTGGGCCGGGTCAACTGAGCACCTTGGCCGCCCGAACCAAGGCCCGCAAGCGCGCCTTGGAGCTGCTCTTCGAGGCCGACCAGCGGGGCCTCAACCTCGGCCTGCTGCTCGAGGACCGGATCACGGCGCCGACCACGCAGCATCCGCTGCCGGACTACACCGTGACCCTGGTGCGGGGGGTGCTGGATCGCTGGAGCGAGATCAACGAGGTGCTCACCACCTACAGCATGGGGTGGTCCCTGGAGCGGATGCCGGCGGTGGACCGGGCCATGCTGCGGTTGGGCACCTGGGAGATCGTCTGGAACGACGAGGTGCCCGACGTGGTGGCGATCTCCGAGGCGGTGGTGCTGGCGCAGGGGATGTCGACCGATGAGTCGCCGCGGTTCGTCAACGGCCTGCTGGCCCGGGTGAGCGAGATCAAGGCAACACTGGTCTGAGGTCACCCGGAATGGTACGTTCCCCTCCTGACCCGTGCGTATCGCGATTCGAGTTTCATCATGCGCAACATAGAAGGTGCGCGGTTCCTCAGCAGGATGTTGGAGGACGCGCGTTTCGAGGTGCTTCCCACCCCGAGCATCGAGGACACCGTGCTGGCCCACGTCCCGCTGGGACGCACCCTGACGGTGACCGCTTCGCCCGCGAAGGGTGTCGAGGCGACGGTCTCCCTCGCCGAGCGACTGGCCCGCGACGGCTACCGGGCGGTGCCCCACCTGGCCGCCCGGATGGTCTCCGGTCGCTCCGAGCTGGCCGAGATCACCTCTCGGCTGAACGCCGTCGGCATCGACACCGTCTTCGTCCCCGGCGGTGACCAGTGGCCCCCCGCCGGCGACTACTCGTGCGCCCTCGACTTGCTCTACGACCTGAGCACGATGGGCAACCCGGCCATGAAGGTCGGCATCACGGGCTATCCCGAGACCCACCCCATGATCAGCGACGACCTGACCGTGCAGTCGATGTGGGACAAGCGCCGGCATGCCTCGCACGTCGTGAGCAACCTGACGTTCGACCCGGTGCTCGTGGCCCACTGGATCCAGCGGCTGCGCGCGCGGGGGATCGACCTGCCGATCCTGTTCGGCATACCGGGCCCCGTGGAGCGCGCCAAGCTGCTCGCCATGGCCGGCAAGATCGGGGTCGGTGACTCCACCCGCTTCCTGGCCAAGAACCGTCGCCTGCTGACCCGCTTGGCCGCGCCGGGCGGTTTCACCGGCGAGCGGTTCCTGGAGCGCTGCACCTCGACGCTCGCGCGGCCGGGGTCCCGGGTCACCGGCCTGCACGTCTACACCTTCAACCAGGTGGCCGAGACCGAGGCGTGGCGCCGCGACTACCTCCAGCGGCTGAGCGCCGTGCGCTGACCTGCCGGAGGGCTCAGGCGGCACCGGGGCCGGCCAGCGGGCTGGTGCGCAGCAGTCCGGTCAGCCGCCGAGCCTGCTGCACCAGCATCTCGCCGACCGCGCGGCGCTCCTGCTGCAACCGGGCGGTCGGACCGGAGACCCCCAGAGCCGCGATGACCGTGTCGTCCAGGCCCTCGACCGGCGCCGCCAGACCGGACAGTCCGATCTCGAGCTCGTCCGCGGTGTAGGCCCAGCGCCGGCGTCGGACCTCGTCGAGCTCGGCCAGCAGCTGGGACCGGTCCAGCGTCCGGTCCGTGGGCCGCTCCAGACTGTCCGGGGGCAGCGGCAGGCAGCCGAAGGCGTAGAGGACCTTGCCCAGGGAGCTGCAGTGGGCCGGCGCGTCCACCTGGTTCCAGTCGCGCGCCGACAGCAGGTAGGTGGACTCCACCTGTGCGATGTGGACCACGGTGTCGGCCCGTGCCACCCCCAGATGAACCGTCTCACCGCACTGCTCGCCCACCGCCTCGAGCACCGGGCGGGCGATGCGAGCGACCTGCGGCCACGGGTCGTGCAGCGCGGCGTAGAGCGCGAACAGCTCGCCACCGACATACCGCCCGTCCACCTCTCGCTCCACCAGGCCGGTCCGCTCGAGGGCGGTCAGCAGCCGGGACGTGGTGGAGCGGGCGAGGCCGGAGTCGTCGCAGAGGTCGGTGAACGACAGTGGGGACCCGGCGCGGATGACGAGGTCGATCAGGGCGGCGGCACGGTCGACCGCCCGGGTTCCTCCGCTCGGCTGTGAGGCCATTTGGGCGTCGTCTTGTTTCATATGGTGGTTTCCATTTCCATATGATGAGACTACCGGAGGGCAGATGGAGGATCGGTGGACTGGTCGCCCACCTCGCACGCACCGTGGCGCCCGCCACGCAGCACTTTAGCGGAGGACCACCGTCCGGTGACCGTTGAGCAGGACCCGACTCTCGCTGTGCCAGCGCACGGCGCGGGACAGCACCTGACTCTCCACGTCACGCCCGGCCGAGACGAGCTCGCCGGGTTCGAAGCGATGGTCGACCCGGGTGACGTCCTGCTCGATGATCGGGCCCTCGTCGAGGTCACCGGTCACATAGTGGGCGGTGGCCCCCACCAGCTTGACCCCATGGTCGAAGGCCTGGTGGTAGGGGCGGCCGCCCTTGAAGCTGGGCAGGAACGAGTGATGGATGTTGATCGCCTTGCCAGCCAGCGCCCGGGAGGTCTCGTCCGAGAGCACCTGCATGTAGCGGGCCAGCACCACCAGGTCGACCTCGAGACGCTCGACCAGATCCAGCAGCCGTGCCTCGGCCGCGTCCTTGGTCTCCGGGGAGACCGGTATGTGATGGAAGTCGAGTCCGTAGGAGCGAGCCATCGGCTCCAGGTCCGGATGGTTGGAGACCACCCCCGACGACGTCGATCTGCAGTGCCCCTCTGCTCCACCGGAAGAGCAGGTCGTTGAGGCAGTGCCCGAAGCGCGAGACCAGGATCAACGTGCGGTAGGGCGTTGTCGCGTTCCACAGCTCCCACGTCATCCCGAAGCCGGTGGCGATGACACGAAAGGCGGCCCGCAGCTCGTCGATCTGCGCACCGCCGCTCGGCACCGAGAAGCGCACCCGCATGAAGAACCGGTCCTCGGCGACGTCGTCGAACTGTTGGCTCTCCACGATGTTGGCCGTGTAGCCGACCAACAGGCCGGTCACAGTGTGCACGATGCCGGAGCGGTCCGGGCAGACGATCGTCAGGACATACTGGGTGTCGTCGGGTTGTGTGGTCATCGGGTCTCCGAGTCCTGTTGTTGCGCTTGTCAAGACACATTGTGCGATACGCAACAGCGAATGCGCTAGCGTGGAAGTCATGACGCAGAGTGCGACCGCTTCCGCCGGGGTTCAGTCCGTCGATCGTGCGCTGACCGTGCTGGCCATCCTCGCCCGGTGCGGGGAGAGCGGGGTGACCGACCTGGCGCGCGAGCTCGGGGTGCACAAGAGCACCGTCTTCCGGCTCGTGGCGACCCTCGAGGCGCATGGCATGGTGGAGCAGCACGAGGAGCGTGGCAAGTACCGCCTGGGTGTCGGGGTGCTCCGGCTGGCCGGGTCGACCAGCGCACGCCTGGACGTCGTGCAGGAGGCCCGGCCGATCACCCGGGCCCTGGCCGCAGAGACCGGTGAGACCGTCAACATCGCGATCCTGTCCGAGCAGTCGGCGCTCTACATCGACCAGGCGGCCGGCGACTCCGCGCTGCAGCCGCACAACTGGGTCGGCCGGCGCATCCCGCTGCACGCGACCTCCAACGGCAAGGTGCTGCTGAGCGAGCTGGACCCCGAGGAGCTGAGCGCCAGGGTGCCGCGGCTCCCCGCATACACCGCTGCGACCACCACGTCGAGCAAGCGACTGCGCGACGAGCTCACGCAGGTGCGCGAGCTCGGCTACGCCGTTGCCGTGGACGAGCTCGAAGTGGGCCTGACCGCGGTGGCCGCTCCGATCAGGGACGCGCACGGGGACCTGGTCGCCTCGCTCAGCGTGTCCGGACCGAGCTTTCGGCTGGAGTCCGAGCGCATCGAGGCGCTGGCGCCCCGGGTCGTGCAGGCGGCGACCGGGGTGTCCGACCGGCTGGGCGCGGCCTCACCGCCACGGCGCTGAGCACCCGGGCCGATCTGGTGGTTGACAGGAGCGGCCAGAGGTCGCAGCATTAGCGGTGTGCCGCATGGCGCTCCACGTTGCGAACTACGCAACAGCCCTTGACGTGAAGGGAGACCACCCATGGTCTCGGTCCCACAGTCCGCTCGCGTCGTCGTGATCGGGGCCGGCATCGTCGGTAACAGCCTGGTCCACCACCTGGCCCGGCTGGGCTGGCGCGACATCGTGCAGATCGACAAGGGGCCACTGCCCAACCCGGGGGGCTCCACCGGGCACGCCTCCAACTTCATCTTCCCGGTGGACCACTCGCGGGAGATCACGGACCTGACCTTGGACAGCGTGCTGCAGTACCAGGAGATGGGCGTCTTCACCCGCTCCGGTGGCTTCGAGGTCGCGCGCACGCCGGAGCGGATGGAGGAGCTGCGCCGTCGGATGTCCTCCGCGCGTGCGTGGGGCGTCGAGTCCGAGCTGGTGAGCCCCGAGCAGGTGGTGGAGAAGGTGCCCTACCTGGATCCCTCCCAGATCATCGGGGCGTTCTGGACCCCGTCGGTGGGCGTCGTCGACTCGCTGCGCGCCGGCACCATCATGCGTGAGCGCGCGATGGAGGTGGGCGCCCTCACCGTCGTGCCCACCGTCGAGGTCGAGGGCCTGGACGTCGAGGACGGCCGAATCGCTCGGGTGCGCACCTCCGGTGGTGACATCGAGGCCGACACCGTGGTCATCGCGTGCGGTGTCTGGAGCCCCAAGATCGCCGAGATGGCCGGCGCCCGGATCCCGCTCACCCCGGCGGTGCACCAGCTGATCAGCGTCGGGCCCGTCCCGCTGCTGGCGGGCAGCGACGGCGAGATCTCCTATCCGATCGTGCGCGACATGGACGCGTTGTGCTACGAGCGCCAGCACGGCGCCGACATGGAGGTCGGCTCCTACGCCCACCGCGCGATCCTGCACGACCCCGAGGAGATCCCCTCCATCGAGGCGGCCAAGCTCTCGCCCACCGAGATGCCGTTCACCGCCGACGACTTCGACCCCCAGCTGGAGCAGGCCTTCGAGCTGATGCCCGAGCTGCTCGGCGCCGAAGGCGCCGAGATCCGCTACGCGATCAACGGGCTGCTGTCCCTCACCCCCGACGGTGCGCCCCTGCTCGGCGAGACCCCCGAGGTCAAGGGACTGTGGTCCGCCGCCGCGGTCTGGATCAAGGAGGGACCGGGTGTCGGTCGGGCGGTGGCCGAGCTGATGACCCACGGTCACAGCGAGATCGACCTGTCCCACTCCGACATCGCCCGCTTCCCGGCGCAGCAGACCACCCGGGCGCACGTCAAGGCGCGCACCGGTGAGGCCTTCATCAAGACCTACGGCATCGTGCACCCGGGGGAGCAGTACCTGTCCGACCGCGGTCAGCGGCTGGCCCCGATGCACCAGGCGCAGCGCGACCTCGGCGCCGTGTTCGTCGAGGCCGCCGGTTGGGAGCGCCCGTTCTGGTACGACTCCAACTCATCCTTGCTGGAGGAGTACGGCGACCGGGTGATGCCGCGTGTGAACGAGTGGGACGCCCGCTGGTGGTCCCCGATCATCAACGCCGAGCACCTGGCCATGCGCGACCGCGCCGGCATCGTCGACCTGTCCGCCTTCACGGTCTTCGATGTCGTCGGTCCCGGGGCGCTGGAGGCCGTGCAGCGAATCCTCGTGGCGCAGGCCGACGTGCCGCTGGGCCGGGTGATCTACAGCCCCGTCCTGGACGCCAAGGGCGGCTTCGTCTCCGACCTGACCGTCATGCGACTGGCCCGTGACCGGTTCCGGGTGGTCACCGGTGGTGCCCACGGCATGGTGGACCGCAAGTGGTTCGCCGACCGGATGCCCGCCGACGGGACCGCGTCCGTGGTCGACCTGACCTCGGCCTTCACCACGATCGGGGTATGGGGTCCGCGCGCCCGCGACATCCTCGGCGGGCTCACCCGAGCCGACCTCAGCAACGAGGGCTTCCGGTTCGCCACCTGCCGGGAGATCGAGGCCGGCTCGCTCAGCGTGCTCGCCTCGCGCATCTCGTATGTCGGTGAGCTGGGCTGGGAGCTCTACGTCCCGATCGAGCAGGGCGCCCGGCTGTGGGGCATGCTGGCCGAGGCCGGTGCCGCTCACGGCGCGGTGCCCGTCGGCATCGGGGTCTACAGCAGCACCGGGCGGATCGAGAAGGGCTACCGGGCATTCGGCGCCGAGCTCGACTCCGAGCGCACGATCGTCGAGGCCGGCATGCAGCGACCACGGGTCAAGGAGGCCGACTTCGTCGGGCGGGAGGCCTACTGCAAGCAACGGGAGACCGAGCCGGACCGGGTGCTGTGCACCCTGACCGTGCAGGACCACCGGTCGGCCTCCGGCGTCGAGCGCTACATGCTCGGCGGCGAGCCGATCCTGTCGGCGTCGGGCGAGGCCCTCGTTGACGCACACGGGCACCGGCCCTACGTGACGAGTGCTTCCTCGGCTCCCTCGCTGGGCAAGCACGTGCTGATGTCCTACCTGCCGCCCGAGCAGGCGCAGCTGGGCACCGGGCTGACCGTGTCCTACATGGAGGATCTCTACCCGGTGACCGTCGACTCGGTCGACAGCACGCCGCTGTTCGACCCCACCAACGACCGTGTGAAGGGACTGTGATGAGCAACATCCTGGTCTGCGTCAAGCGGGTGCCCGACACCGGTGGAGAGGTGAGCCTCACGGAGGACTCGATGGGTGTCGACGCACGGCACCTCGGCTTCACCGTCAGCCCGCATGAGGAGTGCGCCATCGAGCTGGCCGTGCAGACGGCGGCCGCCACCGACGGTGAGGTGACCGTGCTGACCGTCGGCGAGGACGACGCCGTGGAGCAACTGCGCGATGCCGTGGCCCTCGGCTGCACCGGCGCCGTCCTGGTCGAGGTCGACCCGTCGGCCTACGGCCCGGCGGACATCGCTCAGGCTATCGCCGAGGTCGTCCGGGCACACGAGTCGGCCGGCACGGCATACGACCTGATCCTGCTCGGCAACGACGCCGCGGACACCGGGGACTTCCAGGTGGGCGTCCGCTTGGCCTACGCGCTCGGGCGACCGGTGCTGACCGGGATCTCCACCCTCGAGGTGGGGGACGGGCAGGTGCAGGCCCGTGGCGACGGGCCGACCGGTGGCACCGAGGTCTACGAGGTCGACCTTCCCGCCGTCGTGACGATCATGGAGGGCGGCGTGGAGCCGCGCTACCCCACCATCCCCGGTCGGATGAAGGCCAAGCGGGCCAAGATCGAGACCCTCGAGCCGGAGCTGACGCCGCTCGGCTCGGCCCGGCGGCGGCTGACCCTGCCGCCCCGACCCCCCAACCAGGTGACCGTCCTGGGGGAGGGTCCGGCCGCGGCACCCGCCGTCGCTGACCTGCTGCAGGAGCTGGGAGTGCTGCGATGACGACGTTGGTCCTGATCCAGATGGACGACACCGGGGTCAGTGAGGTGAGCCTGGAGACGCTCGCCTTCGCCCGCTCGATGGGCGGGCCGGTCACGGCGCTGGTCCTCGGCGAGGTTTCGGACGAGGTGCGGGCCCGGCTGGGCGGGTTCGGCGTGAGCCGGATCGTGCAGGCGTCGGGTGACGGCTTCGCGGCCTACGCCCCGGGTGCCTGGGCGGCGGCCGTGGTCGCCGCGGCCGACCGCGACGTCCACGCGGTGCTGGCCGCCGGGACGCCCCGGGGCAACGAGGTGATGGCCCACGTGGCCTGTCGTCGCGACGTGCTGATGGCCGCCAACGTGGTGCGCGTCGAGAGTCAGGACGACGGTGAGCCGCTGGAGGTCAGCCGCCAGGTCTACGGCGGCACGACGCTGGAGGTGATGGGTCTGAGCGAGGACCTGGCCGTGCTGAGCGTCGCGGGCCACGCGTGCGCGGCGACTCCCGCCGACGGGCCGACCGATCCCGACGTGGAGACCATCGAGGTGTCGCTGTCGGCCGCCGACCTGGCGGTGCGGGTGGCGCGCACCGAGGCCGGCGCACCCGATGAGTCCGGCAACCTGAAGACAGCCAAGGTCGTCGTGGGTGCCGGCCGCGGGGCGGGGAGCGCCGACGGGTTCAACGACCTGATCGAGCTCAGCGAGCTGCTGGACGGCTCGCTGGGGGTGTCGCGGGTGGTGACCAGCCTGGGCTGGCGGCCGCACCACGAGCAGGTCGGCCAGACCGGGAGTCGGATCACCCCGGACCTCTACATCCCCTGCGGCATCAGCGGGGCGATCCAGCACTGGGCCGGCTGCTCCAGCGCCAAGACGATCCTGGCCATCAACTCCGACCCGGACGCGCCGATGGTGACCCGGGCGCACTACGCGGTGATCGGCGACCTGCACGAGATCGTGCCCGCGGTCAACGAGGAGATCCGCCGCCGCGCAGGGGTATGACGTCGGCCCGCGGGCCGCTGAGGTCGTCCTGATGGCGGCCGGTGCTGACGGTGCCGAGTGTCACCGTATGCACTGGGATAGCGCTTGCAGGCTGTGCGTACGGTGCCGAGTGTCACCCTATGCACCGTTTCCGACCGTCGACGTCGCCCATGGTCTCGACGAACACGGTGACGTCACCGGCAGATGCAGGCATTAGGCAGCGGTCTTGGAGTCGCGGTGTCGTGCTCCTTTTCGCCTGTACGCCACCAGGCCGGCGCAAGCTAGCGAGAAGAGAAGCACTGAGATCGAGAAGACGATGTTGACTGCTGCCGATGAAGGGCAGCCGGCCGACGAATCCTCTTCCCCGCAGGACACCCATGGTTGAAGAAACATGAGCGAGGCCGTGGCAGCAGACCCCGCTGCGATCACGACGAAACCCCACGCGATCAAGGGTCTGGACCCTTGCGGACTTGCCTTGGCTGCGTGACCGGCGCTCATCGACACCCCTCGGATCCTCGTGTGCTCCCTCAGCCCTTCGATGATGGTACGTCTGGTTCCCCTGACCAGGTCCCTTGTCTGTGCGAGCCCTGACCGGTCCCGCCGAACGTGTGAGGCCACTCCGGATCGTGCCGCTGCGGTTGTCGGTGCAGAGGGTGCCGAGGGTGCCGAGGGCACCCTGGTCGCCCGGTTGACCCTCGCACCCGTCTTCGACACGGAGTAGCGTGCTAGAACCCCCTGCCCACGACGAAGGAGGGCACCGTGGCCGAGCGGCTGACCCACGCCTACGAGGGAGATCTTGCGGTCTTCCTGATCGGGATGACGATCAACCGGCCGTGGCGGCCGGACCTGTGGGGGCCGGTGTTTGCGGCGATGCCGCGGATGCTCGGCGAGCTGCAGACCAACAAGGCCGCGGCCGACCGGGGCGAGCAGGAGTGGTGGGGCTTTCACCAGGCCCGCACGCTGATGGGTGGGCGCGGTGGCCGGGTTGGTCCCCGTCCGGCAGCGAGGTGAGAGCGCCCGCCAACGCCTCGACCCAGGAGCTCAGGCGAGCAGATCCGCGAGCGGCACGCGCACCTGGACCGGGTTGACCAGGGACAACTCGTCGGGGGAGACGGCATAGGCCACCTGCACGTAGCGGCCCTCGACGAGATCCCAGGCCGTCAGACTCCGGCCGACAGGATCCACCACCCAGTAGCTCGCGCAGCCGGCTCGCTCGTAGCGTGCCTTCTTGCACGTCAGGTCGATGCTGCGGGTGCTGGGAGAGCGCACCTCCACGGCCAGCACCGGGTGCCGGACGAAGCGTTCGCCGACCTCGGAGCGTGGCACGATCAGAACGTCAGGTTGGAGGACAGTGGCGTCGTCGATCCGCACGTCGACCGGGGCGATGAGCGCTTGCAGAGAGGCTGGGCTGGCGTCCTGCAGCCTCCGGGCGAGCGCGAGGACCAGGACTTGGTGCCTCGGACTTCGTGGGCGCGCTAGAGTCGGGGCACCGAAGTCCTTTAACCACCGTCCTGTGAGGCGGGGAAGGAGTGTGGGCCCTGATGAGCCCCGGCACCACAGGCCCCCAGGATCCGACAGCTCCTCCCGGCAGCGCCGAGACCTCAGACCATCCGGGTGACGGGGGGCGGGTGGTGCTCACCGCCCAGGAGATGTCCCGGGCGCTGCGCCGGATCGCCCACGAGATCCTCGAGGCCAACAAGGGGCCGCAGGATCTGGTGCTGGTCGGCATACCGACCCGGGGTGGTCCACTGGCCCGCAGACTGGCCCAGGCCATCCGCGACGTGGAGGGCCACACGGTCCCGACCGGCACGCTGGACATCACCATGTATCGCGATGACCTGCGCGACCAGCCGGTGCGGCACGTCGAGCCCACTGAGCTGCCCGACGGGGGGATCCAGGACAAGGTGGTGGTCCTGGTCGACGACGTGCTCTACTCCGGCCGGACCGTGCGTGCGGCGCTGGACTCCCTCGCCGACTACGGCCGGCCGCGGATCGTGCGCCTGGCCGTGCTGATCGACCGAGGTCACCGCGAGCTGCCGATCCGGCCCGACTACGTCGGCAAGAACCTGCCCAGCGCCAAGACCGAGCGGGTCTCGGTGCGCCTGGCCGAGATCGACGGCCACGACGAGGTGGGCATCGCCACCGGGCCCCGCCGGGAGGGGCATCCGTGAAGCACCTGCTGTCGATGGCCGACCTGGACCGCGCCGAGATCAGCGAGATCATGGACACCGCCGTCACCATGCACGAGGTGCAGCACCGCGAGGTCAAGAAGCTGCCCACCCTGCGCGGACGCACCATCATCAACTTCTTCTTCGAGGACTCCACCCGCACCCGCAGCTCCTTCGAGCTCGCCGGCAAGTGGATGTCGGCCGACACCATCAACCTCACCGGCAAGGGCACCTCGGTCTCCAAGGGCGAGAGTCTGCGCGACACGGTCAGGACGATCGACGCGATGGGCGTCGACATGATGATCATCCGGCACATGGCATCCGGTGCTCCCGCCCAGATCGCGGCGTGGACCGACTGCTCCATCGTCAACGCCGGTGACGGCACCCATGAACACCCCTCCCAGGCGCTGCTGGACGCCTACACGATGCGCAGCCGCCTCGGTGACCTGGCCGGCCGGCACGTCGCGATCGTCGGTGACCTCGCCCACTCCCGGGTGCTGCGCTCCAACCTCCTGTGCCTGCGCACCCTGGGTGCGCGGGTCACCCTGGTCGCCCCGCCGACCCTGATGCCCAGCAGCATCGGCCCGTGGTCGCAGACCGACGGGTTCGCCACGTCATACGACCTGGACGACGTCCTGCCGACCGCGGACGCCGTGATGATGCTGCGCGTCCAGCGCGAGCGGATGAGCGGTGGCTTCTTCCCGACCGCGCGCGAGTATGCCGTGACGTACGGCCTCAGCGCCGCGCGGCTGCGGCGGATGCCCGAGCACGCGGTCATCTGCCACCCCGGCCCGATGCACCGGGGGCTGGAGATCTCCGGCGACGCCGCCGACGCCGCCCAGTCCCTGGTGCTTGACCAGGTCTCGGCCAGGGTCG
>NZ_JBPCKQ010000186.1:0-3699 GCF_051004135.1 Ornithinimicrobium sp. | reverse complement strand
CACCACCATCTACCAACTCGACCACTTCGCACCCAGAGTTAGGTCATAGGCGCCGCCACCACCAAAACCCCTGGTCAGAAACCAAACAACCTCACCAACCGTCCCGATCCTCGGAAACTCGGGCTAGCGTCTGTGGGGACAAGCCGGTGGGCGTCCGCTGATCTTCCCGCGGCCGAGTCGCCACTCGTGCAGGACGTCGTAGCGCGGGGTCCCGCCGGGGCCGTCGCCGAGGGTGGACGCGATGAGCGAGATCGTGTCGGCCCGCCACGACGGGGAGGCGTAGGTGTCCAGCGACTGCAGCAGCCGGGCGGCGTCCTGCCCGCCGGACGAGCGAGCGCGAGCCACGGTGACGTGCGGCCGGAAGGCGCGCCCCTCCGGTCGACCGCCCGCGTGGGAGATCAGTCCGCGGACACCGTGGGCCCAGCTCGACAGCCTCGCTGCGACGTCGGCCTCTCCCACGCAGCCGAACTCTCCCTCGACGGCGCTCGCCGACGTGACTCCGACCCACAACACCTTTGCCCGGCCGGGGTCGGGGAAGGCACCCGCCCCGCTCAGGCGAAGGTGGACCGGCTGCGCTCGCCCGGCCCACACCTCGCCTGCCTCGATCACCCGCTCCTCTCGGCCGAGGTCGAGCTCGGGGACGAACGCCAGCGTCAGGTGAATGGCCTCCGGCCGGCTCCACCGCCACCCGGACGGTCGGCTCCGTGACCCGAGGTCCGTGGCAGACGCGCGGGGCCCGACGAACTCCGCGAGGTGCTCGACGATGGGCTCCGGCGGCAGCACCGCCGCAAAGACACGCATCGCTCCATCATGCCCCCATTCCCGGCATCAGTCTCACGCCCTCGACGGGCCTCGGCCCGGCGCGAGGCGAGGCAGCGCGGAGGGCTCACGGTGGCTGGGATACCGTTCGTCCTCGTGGCGAGTCAGCCCGCGTCCTCCGTAGAGTCCCGGCTGGGGCGGCTCATCACCGTCTCGTTCGGGGTGGGTCTGCTGCTGGTCGCATCGGTCGCGCTGGTGGCGCCACGCAACTCCTGGTTCGTGTTCGACCGGTGGGTGGTCCTTGGCTGTGCCGCCCTGGTGCTCGGTCTCCATGCCCTCGGCAGACGATGGGCAGGCGCGCCTGGTGCGCGATGGGTCCGATCGCACCCGGACCGAACTGTCTGGGCCGGGCCGGGACGGCCGGGGGCACGGCGCTGTTCGGACTGTATGCGGTCTCGGCGGTCATCCGGTTCGGCTGGGACGCCGGGGTCGTGGCTGAGGCGGCCGCCACGTTGGCCGATGGGGGTCAGCTCGGGGCGCGCCATCTCGACTACTTCGCCTGGTTCCCCAACAACGTTCCGTTGCTGTTCGTCGAGGTCGTCCTCGCCCGGCTGGGCGCTCTGGTCGGCGTGCCCCTGGTGGCCGTCCTGGTGACCCTGCAGGTCGTGCTCGTCGGCGTGGTCCTGTGGAGCCTGGGGCGCACCGCGCGGGTGCTCGGCCACCCATGTGGCATCCTTCCCGTCCAGGCGGTGGCGCTGCTGCTGATCGGACTGTCGCCACAGGTCAGCGCCCCCTACACCGACATCCCGGGGGCGGCGTGCGTGGCGGTGGCAGTCACCGCGATGACCAGCGCCTCGGTGGCCTCGACCCGGCTGATGCAGGGTGTCTGGGCGGCCGGGGCAGCGGCGTCGCTCGCAGCCGGCATCGTGATGAAGCCTTACATCGTGGTCGTGCTGGTCGCGGTGGCCCTGGTCACCTTGGCGGTAGTGTGCTCGGGCAGATCCTGGGCGCTCGCGGGCCGAGCCGTGGCCGCCCTTGGCGCCGGCGTAGCCCTCGTGGCCGTGACGACCACCGGCCTCGGGCTGGCGTCCCAGCACGGGACCGGCCTGACCACCGATCGGCTGCAGGCGGTGCGGTCGCCCTTCCCCGTCGAGCTGTGGCTGGCCTCGGGCACCTACGACGACGCTGACCCCTCGCCCACTCGGCGCTACGGCGCCTACAACCAGCAGCTCGTGGACGCGGCGGCCGGGATCGCCTACCCGCAGAGCCGGCGGCAGATGCTCAGGGACCAGGTCCGGGAACAGGTCACCGGCCGCTCCGTCGCGGACAACGCGCGGTTCTTCGGCTCCAAAGTCACCTGGGTCTGGGGGGACGGCACCTTCTGGGCCTCCGGGGAGGGCACCGACAGCCGGCAGCCCTCCGTCCACTCCGGCGGCCCCCTACGGGTGCTGTCGGAGTGGACCATCGCCACCGGGGAGCACTACCGACTGCAGGCAGCCGTGACCCAGGGCATCTGGCTGGCCCTCCTGCTGATCACCGGTCTCGGCTTGATCGGCGCCCCATACCGACGGCTGACGACCACCTGGAGCCTGTCGCTGATCGGGCTCACCGGCTACCTGATGCTCTTCGAGGCCAGGCCCCGCTACCTGCTGGCCCTGCTGCCCGTCCTGCTGGCGCTCACGTCCGCCGGGCACCTCCCCCGGCGCCACTGAGGGTCCCGCGGGACTGCGCGGGCGCCGCACCACATACGCTCCGACTGTGCGGATCGTGGTGGCCCTCGGCGGCAACGCTCTCCTTCAGCGCGGCCAGGTGCCCGACGCCGACGCGCAGACCGCCAACATCCGCCTGGCCATGCGCGCCCTCGCGCCGCTGACCGACGACCACGAGGTCGTCATCACCCACGGCAACGGCCCCCAGGTAGGGGTCCTCGCGATGGAGAGCGCCGCCGACCCCCGGCTGACCAAGTCCTACCCCTTCGACGCACTCGGCGCCATGACCCAGGGGCTCATCGGCTATTGGATCCTGCAGGCCATCGGCAACGAACGGCCCTACCGGCAGCTGGCTTCGATCATCAACCAGACCCTGGTCGACGCGAGTGACCCGGCCTTCACCGATCCCACGAAATTCGTGGGAGAGGTGTACCCCGAGGACGAGGCCACGGCGATGGCGGCAAAGCACGGCTGGCAGGTCAAGGCCGATGGAGGCCACTGGCGCCGCGTGGTGCCCTCCCCCCGGCCTCGCGAGATCATCGAGACCCAACTGATCGACCACCTGCTCGACGAGAGCATCATCGTGGTCTGCGCCGGAGGCGGCGGTGTGCCGGTCGTCCGCACGCCGACCGGAGACCTGCAGGGGGTGGAGGCCGTAATCGACAAGGACCTCTCAGCCGCCCTGCTTGCGAGTCGCCTGAAGGCAGACCGTTTCTTGGTGCTCACGGACGTCGAGCACGTCGTCGACGGCTACGGCACACCCGAGGCTGCGCCCATCGGCCGCACGACACCGTCGGCGCTGCGAGCCTTGAACCTGCCCACCGGATCGATGGGCCCGAAGGTCGACGCGGTCTGCCGCTTCGTCGAGCGGGGCGGGCGCGGCACAGCCGCCGCCATCGGCAATCTGGCTGTTGCCCAGCGCCTCCTGGACGGCAGCGCCGGCACCTACATCACGCCAGACCCCACTTGGTAGGGATGTTGGGCGGTGCGGTCTGCCGGGGATGCCCGGTTGCGACCGCGCCGTTTCCCTGGCGACCTATACGGGACAGGGATTCTTCCGAGCGGAAAAAAGGAGCAAGCCCCGCACAGGGGTGTGCGGGGCTGGCCCGGGTGGTGCTAATGGTGGTCCGGCGGTGTCCTACTCTCCCACACCGTCTCCAGTGCAGTACCATCGGCGCAGTGAGGCTTAGCTTCCGGGTTCGGAATGTGACCGGGCGTTTCCCTCACGCTA
>NZ_JBPCKQ010000185.1:0-5853 GCF_051004135.1 Ornithinimicrobium sp. | reverse complement strand
CGCCAGCGCTGGCGGCCAGGTTGCCGGGGCCGGTGCTGTACTGGGCGGCAACGGTCGTGGCGTTGGCCGCAGCACTGGTGATCGGCGTCGGTGCCCACAAGGTCTTCCGGGACCCAGTCGAGCCGCTCGACCGCCGCAGGCGAGCCGGTGTCACCGCCCAGGGCCGCCTCGCATCCCCGTCGGACCTGCGCCCGCTGCTCGTGCGCCGGCCTCAACCAGGCCGGTTCGTGCTCGGGCACGTCGGACACCGCCTGATTGCCACCGAGGCGACGATCCGGAGCCGCAGGCGGCGACAGACGGCAGGGAGGGGAGCGGTGATGCCGGTGGGGCCCAGCCGCTCGGGCAAGACGACGAGCATCATCAACGGCGTGTTCCACTGGCAGCACCCGGCGGTCCTCGTCTCGCTCAAGGGTGACTTCCTCGATGTGACCGGAGCCTGGAGGGGCACGCTCGGCGAGGTTCGGGTGTTCGACCCGAGCGGCGCCACCGGGCACGAGAGCGCCACGTGGAGCCCGCTGCGGGGGGCGGCAACGGTGAGCGGTGCGGTGCGGGCGGCGAGGCAGATCGCCGAGGCGGCACCTCGTCAGCAGTCGACCGAGCACGGTGACTTCTGGACGAACATGGCCGAGAGCCTGCTCGCCGCCCTCCTGGTCGTCGCCGCCAACAGCAAGGACCGGACTTTCGCCGACATCGTGCGGTGGGTGGTGGGTACGGACATGCCCGGCGAGGGCTTCGTCGGCGAAGTCCAACCGCTGGTGCGGGCCCTGAAGGGCGACGGCGACGCTGGGCCCAAGGAGGCCGGAGAGTTCGCGACCACGGTCCTCGAAGGTCTCTGGCGCAACGACCACCGGACCGTCTCCTCGGTGTATGCCACGGCACGGACGATGGTGTGGCCCTGGATCGACCCACTCGTCGCTCGATCGACCGCATCCTGCACGATCGATCTCGACTGGCTGCTGGAGAAGAACAACACGCTCTACGTCTGCATCCCGCTCAACGACCAGCACCGTCTCCGGCCGGTTTTTGGCGGGCTGCTCAACGACCTCGTCGGCCAAGCCTTCGAGCGGTTCGTGCGGACCAACCAGCCGCTCGACCCGCCGCTGCTGCTCGTCATCGACGAGGCGGCGACGCTCCGGCCCGACCAACTGCCGTCATGGGCCTCGACGTTGTCGGGGATCGGGGTGCAACTCGTGACCGCCTGGCAGTCGATCGCCCAGATCGAGGCCGCCTACGGCCGCCAGGAGCAAGCCATCCTGACGAACCACCTCACCAAGCTGTTCTTCCCCGGCATGAGCGACGCCGCCGGGCTCGACTACCTGAGCCGGTTGCTCGGCGACGAGCACGTGCCCTCTCGGCTTGGGAGCCAGATGGACAACGGTAATCACCACTCGCCCATCACAACCGTGCCCGTCGTGCCACCGGCGGCCCTCCGGCAGATGCGGACAGGAGATGCCCTGCTCGTGCATGGCAGCCTCCCGCCGGCGCACCTCCACGTCCGGCCTTGGTACCGCAACCGGCGGCTTCGGAGGCGGGCGTCGCAGTGATGCTCATCTGCCACGACACCGTCAAGAAAGACTCGGGTGTTCCTATGAAGCCGCCACCTGGCCAGGTGCCGGCACGCAGGTGCCGAGCGCCGGTTCCCGCGGATCGGACGTGGGCGGATTCCCGGGTGGTTCGTGCGCTGATAGGCGCGTCGAACAGTTGAGCTGGGCGGAACCGCCTGGCACGGCCGGCTTCCAACCAGCACGGAGGGTCATGGCTGACGCCACATCGGACGTCCTCCGTGATCCCCAGGACAGCTCAAACGCAGGGTACCGAAGGGTCCCTGGCCGCCCTGTTGGGTTCCCACGGCGAAGCCGGCCGGCGCGTGCGATCGTCAGTACGGCCAGCGGACCGCCGTGAGCATCCGTCCTTTTGCGCCACGTGCGCCCCCGCTGCATTGGGAGCGACGTCGTAAGTGAGGGTGATCGCGCATCAGCGAGCGAAGGCCAGCCTGCCTTGCGCCACCGCTGCACCAGCTCGTCAACCCCGAGTCCCCCGCAGGGCTCGGCCGCCACGCTCTCGACGAACGACCGCTCCCCCCGGACTGCGCCAGGACCGTCGCCGTACACCTCGAGGCCGCATCCCTTGCGATCCGGGCCCCCCACCGCCAAGGCGAGGCCACTACCGTCGTAGGTCGCAACCCTACCCCGGCGCGAAGTGGCCCTCGGGCTCCGGCCGGAAGAAGCGTAACCGTCACGCCGTCCGGCCCGTGGGCTGTACCCACGTATGCGACCGGACGTGGCGGCGGCGGTTGGAGTGCTGATTCGGCGCCGGCGTGGCCTTTCCAGCATCACCGCCACCAGGCGCCGGAGAGCGGACCGACTGAGTTTCGCCAGACCGTACCCTGAGACGTAGGCGACGGCTCGCCCGTTGCCGTCGACGAACTCGCTCACCGTAACGCTGGCAGGTGGGCGGTCTCCGATGCCGGTTCACCTCACCCGCAAAAGACGGTACGATCCGGGCATGCCTGAACTGGGGTGTCACAGTGTCGCTGGGATCTTGGCTCGCACGCTGTCTCGTTGATGCGACGGCTTGCCGTACCGCCTCCTCACCGCGAACCGATCCGGCAGATCACTCGACTTTCGCCTGACGTCTTCTCACGTTTGGTTGTCGCGCTGTCCGCCGATCCGAAAAGGCCGCTCGTTCGTTCTGGCATGTGCGCAGCCGTCTCGGATGCGCTCGACTCAGACGTGGATACTGCAAGCGTTCTCGTTGACGCACTTCTAGGCGCGCATTCCGTGCAACAGCGTCGGAACGTGACCGGCGCTGAGGTCGCCGAAGCAATCGTGTCTGAAACGGCCCTGAAGCTCTCGGAAAGAGAGCGTGAGGTGGGCGCTGGGCGGCTTCAGGCTCTACTGGAACTTGAAGCACTTGAGCTACTGGCCCGCGCCGCGCAGCTCATAGCCGAGGAGGGTGACAGCTTCTGCCTTGCCCGGACCCTGTCCGACCTGCGGCCAGTGTTCAGCCCCGACTCAGATCCCCCGAGTGTCGCTGGTACACTTATTCGTCACTCACTCAAGATTCGGTACCACACGGAGTCTGACATGAAGGCGTTCTCTGTGATTCTCGATGACCGAGGACTCTTAGAACTTCGTGACGCGATAGACAGAGCCATCGCCAAGGGCAGGTCGCTTCGTGACGTGGCGGACGCAGCTGGGATGCGGCTCATTGAGATTGAGGACATTCACTGATGGAGGCAGCGTGGGCTGACGGTGACGTCCTTTCCAAGAATGAGTGGAATTGGGGCGACGAACTGCCAAAGGACTTGAACCAAGACGATGACGAACTCACCCTAGGTGGCGCCTACAGATGCGACGCCTTCAAGGCGTGGTGGGAAATACCCTGGAAAGATGCCGACGCTTGGGTCGAATGGAAGCGTGCCGCCCAGCGGTTTGTGCCCGTCGCCGCTGAGTCCTTTCGCCCACTGGTACTCGCAACGTGGACCTATTGTGAGCCTGTTGAGAGGCTGCGTTCCAGTACGTGGGAAGCACTTCAAACCCTGCGAGAGGTACTAGACGAACTTGTCGCGGAACCTCCCGTCAAGCCACAGGAAAGGGTTGCGGTCGCAGCTGAACTCGACGCCCATCTCGAACGACTCTCTGATCTACGACACCGCCTGCCGCGCCAAGGTGACGACGACAGCGGGTACCGAGTGGACGACGATGTTGACGAGGACGGACGGCTGGTGGTCGATTGGCAAGAACTCAACCGTGCTCAACTTGGGGGGTGGCCGTCTCCGGTTCAGGATGAGGATGGCTCGCTTCTGGCTGCATATCGGCCGGCCTCGTTCGGAAAGGCGCCACTAGAAGTGGAAGATGACGAGCCGTTCTCTGAGTGAGGGCTGGTACCCGCCAGCAGAGAACTACTATGTCGCAGAACCGGATCCAGCGGAGTATCCGGTGCGACAGGGCGACCTAATGCTCCCTCCGAGTGAGACGCCCGTTGGTTCTAAGAAGCCGTGGCTCGCGTGCCTTGTGATTCATCCGTCATGTGAGCTTGGAGCAAAGTCACACCCGCCGGATCCTCAAGTAGTCCGTGTCTTAGCTCTCCGCTCGGCTAGCGAGAAGAGTCAGCCCGATATCGTGCTCGGCATGCGGGAGGTTAACGGAGCATCGAGGGTAGCCTCCGCAAGCACATTCTTCTTGCCCCCGGTCGGCCGTCTCGAAGAGCCCATGTATGGGGACTTCCACCAGCCTGCGCGTATCCCACGGGCCGAACTCTCCGCGGATAGACGCATTGCAGCGCTCACTCACGACGCCAGGCTCTACTTTATACGCAGAAAGCTTTACTGGGAGCAGCGTTGGTTGATGGAACTAGACGACGTGCTCGGTTTTGAGCGGGTCCGAATCTCGAATGACTCAGCCTTCGTGGGTGACAAGCCTGCGTGGGCAGAGTCCGACATCGCCTGAGGTGAGGCCAGGCCGACGTGTCGAGCCGTATGGCGTGAGCTTCACCGGGGCCCGGCTTAGACCTCCCACATCGGAGGGCGTGCGAGCCGCATGGGTCAACGTTTCTATCTGTCACCTGTCGCCTGAGGGAGCGTCCCGATCCAACTTCTGCGGCTCTGGCACTTCAGTCACCGTGGCGGCGACGTACTGCTCACGCAGCTCGTGCAGCTTGGTCCCCCCGAGACGAGGCACCCGCCAGGCGTACCAGCCGTCGTAGGACACCAGATCGGCGGCCTGCATGGCAGCCCGAGACGGCGACTGATGGACGCTGCCATCGGACAGCTCGAACGTGCCGTCGCCACGGATAACAGCCTCGTAGTGCTGGCCGAGGCGAGGGCGCACGAACTCCACCGAATCGTTGGGCTGCAGGAGGTCGGCATCAAGCAGGTCGAGGACCGTGACCCGTCGCCCATTGACGGTGACCGCCTGGGGCCTGGTGACCGTGGCGGCGGTGACGGGCAGCGTCGGGTCATGATCGGCTTCGATGTCGATGATTCGCCGTCCCGCCGGGTCCTGGTAGATGGTGACGGGCACGACGGTGACCGGCAGGGAGCTCTCTTTCAGGAATTCAAGCGCCGAACGGGTGCGGCCCTCGAAGTCCCGAGCCACGAGGTAGAGCCGGGGCTGGGGCGTGATGGTGACCGGCGTGGTGGTCTCGGTGAAGTCCTGCCAGTCGCGAAAGAACGCCTCGACGCCACGGTGTCCCGGCCGCCCGCCGTCGTAGAGGCCGGCGACCTCGTCGAGGTTGGTGAGCCGGGCCCAGCCGGCGTACTCCAGACACTGGGCGAGTTGCCCCCGGTCCACGTCCCGCTTGACCTCGATGACCACCACCCGTCCGGTCTCGTCCAAGGCCAGAATGTCGGGCACCCCTCCCCCTGAAATGCGAGCTTGGCGGGCGACCGGAAACAGGGACTCACCGGTGAACGCTTCGAGGTCGGCCCACACCAGCGCCTCGATCTCCTGCTCGTAGAGGGTAGGACCGGGGCGCAGCCGGTGGAACGGCTTGAGGGAGCCCTCGGCAAACTCGTACAGCGGCATCAGGCCTCGCTCACCGGGAAACTGGCCACGCTTCCCCACCGGCTGGCGACATACTTCTGCCGCTCGACCGGGTCGGTGATCTCCCGGGTGCCGTTGGCCAGCCGGACGTAGAACGCCGTCTTCTTCTCCATCTGGCCCTTCCATTCCACGGTGACCCGAGCGGACGTGGCCCGGCAAGTACAAGGTCTACTTATACAAAGTTGCCTTGGTATAATCCTCCCTATGGACAAGCCATCGGAACTCTTCGATCGGGAAGCCGAGTGGACGACTCTTGTCGACTTCGTGCAGCAGCCCGGCCCAGGCATCCGACTCGCTCTCGTCAGAG
>NZ_JBPCKQ010000184.1:0-3190 GCF_051004135.1 Ornithinimicrobium sp. | reverse complement strand
GTGCCAATCTTTGTTGTATCCGACTCGAAAGCCGTATGGATGAACTTTTTGTCCCATAATAATTTACTGCCTTTCTAACTGTTCGTTTTCGTCCAACTGCGCTTCGTCGGCTTTTTGTGTTGCGTTGATTTCGACTGTTCTCTGCGATGCCGCGTCTTTCGCGTCCGCCGCTTGTTCCTTATTTTCCGCCGCTTGTTCATTAAACACTGCTTGTTCCGATGCGGCGTTTTCATCCGGCACAACAGTTTCGGCTTTTTCTTCAACCGTCGGAGCTTCGACCTCTGCCTCTTTGGTGTTCATCATTTCCGCAACTGGGTCCGTCGTAATTACCTTTTCTTCTTTGACCTCATCGGCTTTTTCCGCTTTTTTGGTCGTCTTTGCTTTATTTTCGCCCGCTTCTTTAGCGAGTAATTTCTTACCTTTCTTTCGAGTCGGTGCGTAATCGTCATTCGGCGCAGGTTTGTCGCTCGAAAGCAAAACCGTGATGTGACAATAATGACGATGTTCACGAAAAGCGCGACCTTGCGGCGCGGGACGCATACGGCTGCGATTTTTGTGCGGTCCCATATCAACGAAACAGGTTTTCACAAAAAAATCATCCGGGTCAATCGCAATATTTTGCTGTTCCGCCGCGTAAGTCGCATTCGCAATCGCCGAGCGTAAAACTTTGGCAATCGGGTCAGCCGCGCGTTTATTGGTAAATTTCAAAATTGACAACGCCTGCGACACATTGCGCCCGCGAATCAAATCAATCACGAGCCGCGTTTTCTGCGGCGAACCTTTCAAATTTCTTAATTTTGCTATCGCTTCCATAATCTTTTGTCTTTTGTTCTTTGTTCTTTGTTCTTTGTTCTTTGAATTTAGGCAATCGTGTTCGCGTTAATTCAACAAACAAAGGGCAAAAGACAAAGGACTAACGGCTAATCTATTTTCTTTTCGCGGATTTTTCCGCCTTTGTTCCCGGATGTCCTTTAAACATTCTCGTCGGAGAAAATTCACCGAGTTTGTGTCCGACCATATTCTCCGTAACATAAACCGGAATATGACGTTTGCCATTGTGAACGCCAAAGGTCAAACCGACCATATCAGGCGTAATTGTTGAACGGCGCGACCAGGTTTTTATCGCCGGCGGTTTGTTTCCGCCTTCCATAATTCTTTTCAGAACCTTCTGAACGCTTAAATCTATAAACGGACCTTTTTTTAATGAACGTGGCATAATCTTTTAAAGGCTAAAGGCTGAAGGATAAAGGGTAAAATAAATCTTTTTAAATCCATTATACTTCGCCTTTTTATTTTCCATCTTATCTTATTAAGGTAAAAGGTGAGAATTCTTACTTTATCCCTTATCCTTTTGCCTTTACCCTTTTATTTCTTCCTTCTGTCGCGCACAATCATATTGTTTGTGCGTTTGTTTCTGCGGGTTTTGTAACCGCGCGTCGGTTGTCCCCAAGGCGTAACGGGATGGCGACCCCCGGAAGTTTTACCTTCGCCGCCGCCGTGCGGATGGTCAACCGGATTCATTACAACACCGCGAACTTTCGGACGGCGACCAAGCCAGCGCGATCTTCCGGCTTTACCCAAACTGACGTTTTCGTGTTCGACGTTGCCGACCTGTCCGACAGTTGCCGTGCAGACAACAGGAATTCGGCGAACTTCGCCCGAAGGCATTCTCATCTGCGCGTAATCGCCTTCTTTCGCAACGAGTTGTGCAAAAACTCCGGCTGAACGCGCCAATTGTCCGCCTTTTCCGGGACGCATTTCAATGTTGTGAACCTGCGTTCCAAGCGGGATGTTTTTGATCGGCAAAGTGTTTCCCGGCAAAATATCCGCGTCCGCACCGCTCATAATCGTCGCGCCTTCTTTTAACCCGACTGGCGCGATAATATATCTTTTTTCGCCGTCGAGATAAGTTATCAAAGCAATGTGCGCCGAACGATTCGGATCGTATTCAATCTGCGAAACTTTACCCGGAATCCCGATTTTGTTGCGCTTAAAATCAATAATGCGATATTGGCGTTTATGTCCGCCGCCGCGCCGACGAACCGTTATTCGTCCGTCGTTGTTGCGTCCCGAAATTCGCGTCTTTGCTTCGAGTAAAGATTTTAAGGGTTTTGCGCCCGGAGTCAATTCATCGCGCGTCAGATACGTTTGGTATCTTCGCGCCGGTGATGTCGGTTTTAATCTCTTAATTCCCATTTCTTTGTCCTTTGTCTTTTGTCATTTGTCCTTTGTTTTTCATTTGATTGAGATAATTATCAACCAACGAAGAACGAAGAAAAAAGGACGAATGACTAGATAGCTTCCGCGTAATCAATGTGCGGTTCGCCTTTTTTCAATGTAACGTAAGCCTTTTTCCACGAAGCACGGCGACCTTCCTGCCGTCCGCGTTTTTTCATTTTGCCTTCGTAGTGCATTGTGCGAACTCTGGCGACTTTGACAGCGAAAATTTCTTCAACCGCTTTTTTGATGTCGTCTTTACCTGCTCTGCGGGCGACGCGGAAAGTCAAAACTTGTCCTAAATCCTCGTCGTCGCTGGTTTCTTCCTTCAAAAGAACGCTTTTCTCCGTTACGACGGGCGACTTCAAAATATCCCAAACACCTAATTCAATCATTATTCCGCCGCCTCCGTTTCTAATTTAGATTCTGCTTTGGCTACTGAAGAATCTTCTTCGACTATCGGTTCTTCTACCTTTTCTGCCTTTTTAGCTTTTGGCTTTGCTTCCTTCTTTTCGGCTTTAGGTTTAGCTTCTTTTTTCGCCTTCGGTTTTGTTGTTTCTTCAACTGTTTCCGAATCTCCGCCTTTCTCACGTTGCGGGTCAAGCAAATGATTTAATTCTTCCAATGCCGCTTTTGAAATAAGCAATTTTTCGTGATAAATCAAATCGTAAATATTTAGACCGTAACCATTTGTAACTTTCGTTTTCTTGACGTTGCGCGAAGCTAAAATCAAATTAGCGTTGTCGAGCGAATCAAGAATCAGCGTTTTTGTTTGATTCTTCTTATCGGCAAGTTCCATTTTTGACAAAATGCTGATAAAGCCTTTTGTTTTCGGATTATCAATTTTGAACTCGTCAACAACGATCAAGTTTCCTTCACGAAGCCTTTCCGACAAAGCCGAACGCAACGCACCACGGCGCATTTTCTTGGGCATTTTATACGACCAATCGCGCGGCTGCGGACCGTGAACATT
>NZ_JBPCKQ010000183.1:0-31690 GCF_051004135.1 Ornithinimicrobium sp. | reverse complement strand
GCGCAAGGGCAGCAAGGGCGCCTGGCGCTACCTGCAGGACGGTGCGCGCAACCGCCGCGTGCACACCTACAGCGAGCTGGTGCTCGACGGCCCCGCCGCCGGCGACCCCGCGCTGCGCACCTCCGCCGACCCCACCGGTCGTCGGGTCCTGGGCACCCTCAACAACTGCGCCGGCGGCACCACCCCCTGGGGCACCGTGCTGTCCGGCGAGGAGAACTTCAACCAGTACTTCGACGCCACCGACGCCCCCGACCCGGACGGCAAGCTGGCCCGCTACGGCATCACCTCCGATGGCCGCGGCTGGGAGCGCGTCGACGAGCGCTTCCGGATCACCAGCGAGCCGGACGAGGTCAACCGCTTCGGCTGGATCGTGGAGCTGGACCCGGACGACCCCGAGGCGGCGCCGGTCAAGCACACCGCGATGGGCCGGTTCAAGCACGAGGGCGCCACCATCCGGCTGGCGGACGACGGACACGCCGTGGCCTACATGGGCGACGACGAGCGGTTCGACTACATGTACAAGTTCGTCTCGAGTCGGCGCTACCGCGAGGGCGACACGGCCTACAACAAGACCCTGCTCTCCGAGGGCGACCTCTATGTGGCCCGCTTCACCGGCGACGGCTTCGAAGACGGTGTCAGCGACGGCACCGGTGAGTGGATCCCGCTGGTGCGGGGCAACCGGTCGATGGTGCCGGGCATGACCCTTGCGCAGGTGCTGATCTGGACCCGGCTGGCCGCCGACCAGGTGGGTCCGACCAAGATGGACCGCCCCGAGGACGTGCAGCCCAACCCGGTCACCGGCAAGGTGTATGCCGCGCTGACCAACAACACCCGCCGGCTGCCCAGCCAGATCGACGAGCCGAACCCCCGGGCCGACAACAAGTTCGGGCAGGTTCTCGAGCTCACCGAGGCCAGCAACGACCCGAGGGCCACGACCTTCTCCTGGCAGCTCGTACTGATCGCCGGGGACCCAGACGACCCGACCACGTACTACTACGGCTACGACAAGAGCCAGGTCAGCCCGATCAGCTGCCCAGACAACGTGGCCTTCGACTCCCACGGCAACCTGTGGATCTCCACCGACGGCCAGCCCGGCACGATCGGCAACTGCGACGGGCTGTTCCTGATGCCGGTCACCGGTCCCGACAAGGGATACGTGCAGCAGTTCCTCTCCGTGCCGGTAGGCGCCGAGTGCTGCGGACCGGTGATCGAGAACCTCGACTCGGTGCTGGTGGCCGTCCAGCACCCCGGCGAGGTCGACGGCGCCACGCCCAGCAACGTGGTGAGCAACTTCCCCTACCTCGGCGACGGGCAGCCACGTCCCGGCGTGATCCACGTGACCCGCGGCTGAGCAGGCCGCACGACCCCGCAGGGAGCCCTCCAGGGCGGCCCTGCGGGGCGCAGCGACGGCGATCAAGAACCCCCTCGCGGTTCCTGATCGCCGTCACTTTCGGTGGCGGGCGAGGCCGGCTCAGCGCAGGATCGGCATCTTCTGCACCATGCAGGTCTGCTTCCACCGGCTGCCCAGGTCGCATGTGCCGCCGGTCGGGGTCCGCTCCTGCGTCATCAGGCCGACCGCTCGGCAACCCCGTCGACCAGGGCGTGCAGAGCCTCCACCGCCGGTCCGGGAGGCAGACCCGCCAACAGGTCCCGGGCCTGGTCGGCGACCCGACGAGTATGCCGTCGCGCCTGCCCCATCGCGGGGTGCGCCCGCAGCAGCTCCACCGCGTGTGCGACCCGGTCGGGATCGGCGATGGGTCCGGAGAGCAGCTCCTGGAGCTCGAGGTCAGTCGGGTCCGCGGAAGCCCGGACATAGAGCACCGGCAGGGTCGCCTTGCCCTCGCGCAGGTCCGCCCCAGGAGTCTTGCCGGAGTCGGCGGCGTCCGAGCTCACGTCGAGCAGGTCGTCGGCCAGCTGGAAGACCACCCCCAGCTTCTCGGCATACACGGTCAGGGCCGTTCGGGTGGCGTCGTCGCACCCGCCGAAGGTCGCGCCGTACCACGCCGCGGTCGAGATCAGCGAGCCGGTCTTGTCGGCCAGCACGGCGAGGTACTCCTCGACGGGGTCGACACCGGAGGCCGGTCCTCGCTCGTCGCGGATCTGCCCGGCGCACAACCGCACGAAGGTCCTCGCCTGGACCTTGACCGCCTCGGGACCCAGCTCGGCGATCACCGCGGACGCGGTGCCGAACAGCAGGTCGCCGACCAGGATGGACACGGCGTTGCCGTAGCGGACGTTGGCGCTGGCCACCCCTCGGCGCAGCTCCGCCTCGTCCATGACGTCGTCGTGGTAGAGCGAGGCCAGGTGGGTCAGCTCCACCCCGACTGCTGACTCCACCACCTCGGCGGTGATCCCCGCGCCGACCTCGGCGCACAACAGCGCGAGCAACGGGCGGAACCGCTTGCCCCCGGCCCGGGCCAGGTGCCCGGACGCCTCCGCGATGAACTCCTCGTCATGGGCGATGACCTCGGCCAACCGGCGGTCGACGCTCGCCATGCCCCCGGCCAGTCGCCCCTGCAGGTCCTCGTCGGCCGAGAGCAGCTCGGACGCGCTCACCGGACGAACGTCGACGCCTGCTGCGCGAGCTCCAGCATCGGGGAGGGCATGACGCCCAAGCCGAGGGTGACGACCACACCGGTCACGATCGCGAAGGTCGTCATCGC
The DNA here is from genome assembly GCF_051004135.1 of Ornithinimicrobium sp. GTDB lineage: Bacteria > Actinomycetota > Actinomycetes > Actinomycetales > Dermatophilaceae > Ornithinicoccus. The sequence continues at coordinate 29,027 of NZ_JBPCKQ010000183.1, read as the reverse complement.
CGACGGCACCACGACGGCGGTGTCCCCCGGGGCGTCGCCGAAGTACATGGTGACGATCAACCGGAAGTAGACGTAGGCGGTCACGGCGCTGGCCAGTACCCCGATGACCACCAGCAGGGGCCCACTGCCTTCACTCGAGACGGCCGCGGAGAAGACCGCGAACTTGCCGGTGAAGCCCGAGGTCAGCGGGATGCCCGCGAAGGCGAGCATCAGGAAGCTGAACGCGGCGGCGACCCAAGGGGCCCGCCGGGCCAGCCCGGCCCACTGGGACACGTGCGTGGCCTCGGTGCCGGAGGAGCGCACCAGCGTGACCAGGGCGAAGGCGGGGATGGTCATGAACCCGTAGGCGGTCAGGTAGAACATCGTGCCGGAGACACCGACGGTGTCCAGCGCCAACAGGCCGACCAGGATGAAGCCGGCGTGCGCGATCGAGGAGTAGGCCAGGATGCGCTTGACGTCGGTCTGCCGGATGGACATGACCGCGCCCACGATCATGGTGATCGCCGCGACCACAGCCAGGATCGGCTCCCACTCCAGGCGGATCCCCTCGACCGCGACGTAGAACAGGCGCAGCAGGGCCCCGAAGGCGGCCACCTTGGTGCAGGCCGCCATGAAGCCGGTAACCGGTGTGGGGGCGCCCTGGTAGACGTCGGGGGTCCAGGCGTGGAACGGGACGGCACCGACCTTGAACAGCAGGCCCGTCGCGATGAGCAGCACACCAGGAAGCAGCAGCCCGTCCATGCCCACCCCGGTGTCGATGGCCACCGCGATCTCACCGAACCGCATCGAGCCGGCGTAGCCGTAGACCAGGGTCGCGCCGAACAGGAAGAAGGCCGAGGAGAAGGCGCCGAGCAGGAAGTACTTCAGCGACGCCTCCTGGGAGAGCAGTCGGCGGCGTCGGGCCAGCCCGGACAGGACGTAGAGCGGCAGCGACAGAATCTCGAGGGCGATGAACATCACGATCAGGTCGTTGGCCATCGTGAACAGCATCATGCCGCCGACCGACATGAGCAGCAGCGGGTAGACCTCGGTGGTGGTCGCGCCGAGCCGGGTGGCCTGGGTCTCCTCGGCCGAGCCCGGCACGGACACACCGGACTGGGTGAACGCGTCGGGGGTGCTCCCGCCGAGACGTTCGCTCAACACGAGGACGCCGATGACGGACAGGACCAGGAGCAGGCCCTGCAGCAACAGGGCCGGACCGTCGTTGGCCACCGCCCCCGCAGCGGTCAGGCCCTGGTGGTCCACGGCCACGAAGACGATCGCCGCCAGCGCGAGCAGGAGGGTCACGACCGTCAGCGGCACCTGCACGACATACCGGTGGGCGCGGCCCGCGAAGCCCTCGACGGCGACGCCGACGAGTCCGCCGGCGAAGACGATGATCAACGGCAGCAGCGCTGCATAGGCGATGTCCGGTGCGATGAACTCCATCAGCCCTCACTGCCTTCCGCGGTGGCGTCGGTGGGTGCCGGGTCGGTGACGCCCACATGCTGCAAGGTGGTCGTCACGGCCGGCTCGAGCAGGTCCAGCGCCGGCTTGGGATAGAACCCGAGGAAGAGGAACGCCGCGATCAGCGGGGCGACCACGATCTTCTCGCGCAGCGTCATGTCCGGCGTCACCGCGGCATACTCCTCGGGCTTGGGCCCGGTGGCCACCCGCTGATACCACAGCAGGATGTAGAGCGCGGCCAGGATGACTCCGGCCAGCGAGATCACCGCGAAGACCGGGTAGCGCTGGTAGGTGCCGATGATCACCATGAACTCAGAGACGAAGGAGTTGAGCCCCGGCAGGGCCAGCCCGGACAGACCGGCGACCAGTAGCGAGCCGGCGATCAGCGGGGTGACCCGCTGCCAGCCGCCGAAGTCGGCGATGTCGCGCGAGCCACGCCGGACGATGAACATCGCGGCGATCAGGAACAGCGCCGCCGTGGTGAAGCCGTGGTTGACCATGTAGAGGGTGGAGCCCGTCCCGCTCACCGTGGTCAGCGCGAAGATGCCGAGCACGATGAAGCCGAAGTGGCTGATCGAGGTGTAGGCGATCAGCCGCAGCATGTCGCGCTGCCCGATGGCCAGCAGCGCGCCGACGACGATGGAGATCACCGCGAGGGTCATCACCACCGGCGTGGCCCAGCGGCTGGCGTCGGGGAACAGCTGCAGGCAGAACCGGATCATCCCGAACGTGCCGACCTTGTCGAGCACCCCGACCAGCAGCACCGAGGTGGCGGGCCGCGCCTCGGCGGCGGCCTGCGGCAGCCAGGTGTGCACCGGCCACATCGGCGCCTTGATCGCGAAGGCGATGAAGAACCCGGTGAAGAGCAGCCGCTCGGTGGTCGCGTCCATCGAGATGCCGGTGAGCGACTCGACCAGGAAGCCGTCGGTGCCGCCGGGTCCCTGCAGGTAGAGCGCGATCACCGCCACCAGCATGATCAGCCCGCCGAGCAGGGAGTAGAGCAGGAAGCTCGTGGCCGCCTTGGCCCGCTGCGGCCCGCCGAAGGAGCCGATCAGGAAGTAGACCGGGATCAGCATGAACTCGAAGAACACGTAGAACAAGAAGACGTCCGTGGCCGCGAAGACCCCGATCATCATCGCCTCGAGGACGAGCATCAGCGCGAAGTAGGTCTGCTGGCGTCGGTCGTCGACGACCGGGACGTCGTCCCAGGCCGCGACCAGGCAGATCGGCACCAGCACCACACCGAGCAGGATCATCGACAGCGCGATGCCGTCGACCCCGACGGCGTAGCTTACCCCGAACTGCGGGATCCAGGAGACCGACTGGGCCAGCTGGAACTGGGTGCCCGAGCCCACGTCGAACTGCAGCGCCGCCACGATGCCCAGCAGCAGGGTGAGCAGGGAAACCCCCAGGGCGACCTCACGGGTCCGCGCGAAGCCGCGCGGCAGCAGCGCCACCACGGCGGCACCGAGCAGCGGCACCACCAGCAGCAGCGTCAGCCAGGGGAAGTCGGTCATAGCTGCATCACCCAGACAGTCCCGAGGACGGCGACGATGCCCGCGAGCATGGTCATGGCGTAGTTGCGGACGAACCCGGTCTGGGTGCGGCGCAGGGCGTCGGACAGGCCGCGCAGGCTGCTCGTCGTCTTGCCGACCAGGCCGCCCTCGACGAGGTCACGGTCACCGTGCATCATCCCGGACACCAGGCCCGCGCCGGGGCGGCGCAGGAAGATCTCGTTGAAGTCGTCCTGCCCCAGGTCGCGGCGGGCGAACCGGGTGGCCGCGGTGCCCCGGGGCTGCTTCTGCGGGACCTCGGCCCGCAGGTACATCAAGAAGGCCATCGCGGCCCCGGCGGCGACGAGCAACAACGTGAGCGCGATGATGACGATGACGGGTAGCACCGGCTCGCCGTGCTCCTCGTGCCCGAACACCGGCTCCAGCCAGCCCTCAAGGACGCCGGTGGGGCCGAGCGCCGCTCCGAGGCCGATGGACCCCAGGGCCAAGATCATCATGGGCACGGTCATCGTCAGCGGCGACTCGTGCGGGTGCACGTCGTCCTCCCAGCGCTTCTCACCGTGGAAGGTCATGAAGAACAGCCGGGACATGTAGAACGCGGTGATCCCGGCGCCGATCAGCGCGGCGAGCCCGAAGACCCAGGGCTGCCAGCCCTCACCCACGAACGCGGCCTCGATGATCTTGTCCTTGGAGAAGTAGCCCGAGAACGGCGGCACCCCGAGGATGGCCAGCCAGCCGGCCATGAAGGTCAGCCAGGTGATCGTCATCACCGAGCGCAGCCCGCCGAACCGGCGCATGTCGACCCGGTCGTTCATCGCGTGCATCACCGACCCGGCCCCGAGGAACATCCCGGCCTTGAAGAAGCCGTGGGTGAGCAGATGGAAGATGGCGAAGGTGTAGCCGATCGGACCCAGCCCGACGGCGAGCATCATGTAGCCGATCTGGCTCATCGTGGAGGCGGCCAGGGCCTTCTTGATGTCGTCCTTGGCGCAGCCGACGATCGCGCCGTAGAGCAGCGTGATCGCGCCGACCGCGGCAACGGCGAGCCGGGCGTCCGGCGTGAGGTCGTAGATCGCCTGGCTGCGTGCAATCAGGTAGACCCCGGCGGTGACCATCGTCGCCGCGTGGATCAGCGCCGACACCGGGGTCGGACCGGCCATGGCGTCACCGAGCCAGGACTGCAGCGGGAACTGCGCGGACTTGCCGCAGGCACCGAGCAGCAGCAACAGGCCCACGGCCAGCAGGGTGCCCTGACCCATCCCCTCGGCGCCGCTGTGCACGGTCGCGTAGTCGAGCGCGCCGAGAGAGGCGAAGATCACCGCCATCGCGGTGATCAGCCCGATGTCACCGATCCGGTTGACCACGAACGCCTTGTTGGCGGCGGAGGCGAAGGCGGGGTTCCAGTTCCAGAAGCCGATCAGCAGGTAGGACGCCAGGCCCACGCCCTCCCAGCCGACGAACAGCAGCAGGTAGGAGTCGGCCAGCACCAGGATGAGCATGGCCGCGACGAAGAGGTTGAGGTAGCCGAAGAAGCGGCGCTTGTCCGGGTCGTGCTCCATGTAGCCCAGGGAGTAGACGTGGATCAGCGAGCCCACGAACGTGATCAGCATGACGAAGGCGAGGGAGAGCGGGTCCAACAGCAACCCGATGCTGACCGACAGCTCACCCGCGGAGACCCAGTCCCACAGCTGCACCGACAGCGCCCGCTCCTCCTCCGGCATACCGGCGAGCTGGACGATGACGCCCAGACCGACCAGAAAGGAGCCCCAGGACAGCAGGACCGCCAGCAGCGGACCCCACCGGTCGGTGGCCCGGCCCCCGATCAGCAGGATCGCGGCGCCCAGCAGCGGCAGCGCGACGAGTAGCCAGCCGAAGGCGGCGAAGCCGTCGGCGTCGGTCGCGCGGGCCGCACTGGGGTCGGCGAGCACGACGGCGACCGAGGTCTCGAGCACAGACACGCAGCTCGCTCCTTTACAGCTTCAGCAGGTTGGCGTCGTCCACCGAGGCGGATCGACGGGCCCGGAACATGGACATGATGATGGCCAGCCCCACCACGACCTCGGCCGCGGCCACCACCATGACGAACAGCGCGTAGACCTGCCCGTCGAGACTTCCGTGGATGCGCGAGAAGGTCACCAGGGACAGGTTGCAGGCGTTGAGCATCAGCTCGACACCCATGAAGACCACGATGGTGTTGCGGCGGGTGAGCACCACGATGGCGCCGATGGTGAACAGGATCGTGGCCAGATAGATGTATGCCGTCAGGCTCATCGCCGATCCCCCTCCCCGAGCTGGTCGGGGGCATGCTGCGCGCCGGGTGACGTCTCGCTCACCGGCTCCCCGTGCGGGTCGGACTCCGCCTCCACCGCGCCGAAGGCGGCATCGGTGGTGGCCGCGTAGTCCTGGTAGGAGGCGACCTGGTCGCGCGCGATGAGCACCCGAGGCACCGACTCCTGGGTCGGTGTGCCGTCGGGCAGCAGGGCGGGCGTGTCGGCGGCGTTGTGCCGGGCGTAGACACCCGGGTTGGGCTTACCGGCGAGCCACTGTCCGGAGCGGATCTTGGCTGCGGAGCGACTGCGTTGAGTAACGGGCGGGGTGAGCCGCTCGTGGTGGGCCAGCACCATGGCACCCATCACCGCGATGACCAGCAGGATGCCGAGGACCTCGAAGCCGAAGACCTGCCGCTCGAAGATCTCCCGGGCGAGCGCGGTGACACTGCCCTCCTCCTGGATGGCGGCCAGTCCGATCGTCTCGGGATAGTCGACCCCGACCAGCGAGACCACGATGACGGCCGCGAACACGAGACCGAAGAGATAGGCGAACAGCCGCTGCCCCGGCAGCGTCTCCACGTGGGAGTCCGAGGCGTCGACCCCGACCAGCATCACGACGAACAGGAACAGCATCATCACCGCGCCGGAGTAGACGAAGATCTGGATGACGCCGACGAACTCCGCCTGCTGGGCGATGTAGAACACGCCGAGGGTGATCATCACCAGGGCGGTGGCCATCGCCGCATGCACCGCCTTGCTGGCAAAGAGCAGCCCGAGCGCGCCCAGGACGGTGACGGGTGCGAGCACCCAGAACAGCACGGTCTCCGCTCCGGTCATCGATTCACCTCCTGGGGCGAGTCCTCGTCCTGCTCTGCCTGCGCCTGCTCACGCCGGGTGACGTGGTCCTGCTGGGCCTGCGTGTGGGTGGTCACGTCACCGCGGTAGTAGTTGCGCTCCTCCATCCCCTCGGCCATCGGGAACGGCGGCGGCAGCATACCGTCTCGCATGGGTGCCAGGAGCTGATGCTTCTCATAGATCAGCGGGGCGCGCTCGGCGTCGGCCATCTCGTAGTCGTTGGTCATCGTCAGCGCCCGGGTGGGGCAGGCCTCGATGCAGAGCCCGCAGAAGATGCAGCGCAGGTAGTTGATCTGGTAGACCCGGCCGTAGCGCTCGCCCGGTGAGAACCGGGCCTCCTCGGTGTTGTCCGCGCCCTCCACGTAGATCGCGTCGGCCGGGCACGCCCAGGCGCACAGCTCGCAGCCGATGCACTTCTCCAGACCGTCGGGGTGCCGGTTGAGCTGGTGCCGTCCGTGGTACCGGGACTGGGTGGGCCGGGGCTTCTCCGGGTACTCCTCGGTGAGCACCTTGGTGAACATCGTCCCGAACGTGACCCCGAAGCCGGCCACGGGGGCGAACAGGTCGGCGAAGAACCCACCCTTGGGTCGGTCGGCGTGCGGGCTGCTTCCGGGCCCCTCCAGGGCGGGTGAGTCACTGCCGGAGCGACGGTCCACACTCGTGGCGCCGCCGTCGCCCGACGGCTGGTCGTTGTCGCCGTGCTCGGCGGTGGTCTCGTCCTCAGCCACGGTTGTCCTCCGGGGTGTCGTCGGTGTGGTCGTCGCCAGCGTCGTCCGTGGGGCCGCCGACGCGAGTGGCGCCGACCGTGACCGGCTGGGCGGCACCGACCGCCGGACGCGGCTCGATCAACCGCTGCCCCGGCAGCGGGGGGGCCGGGTAGCCGTCGGCGAACGGGTCGACCTCCTCGGGCGGCTTGCGGTCCTCCTGCTCGGCAGCCTTGCCGGCTTGGGCCCGGCTGTCCCAGAGCAGCAGTGCACCGATGACCGAGCCACCGATCAGCAGCAGCGTGATGATCAGCGGCAGCCGGCCCTCACCGAAGTAGCCGATCTGGGCGGACCGGATCAGCGAGACCGCGATGACCCACACCAGCGCGGCCGGGATCATCACCTTCCAGCCGAACTTCATGAACTGGTCGTAGCGGACCCTGGGCAGCGAGCCACGCAGCCACACGTAGAAGAAGATGAACAGCCACATCTTGGCGGTGAACCACAGCAGTCCCCACCAGCCCTCGTTGAACATGCCGTCGTTGATCGCGGCGATGCCGGGAGGTGCCATCCAACCGCCGAGGAACAGGGTGGTCGCCAGTGCGGACACGGTGAACATGTTGATGTACTCACCGAGGAAGAACATGCCGAACTTCATCGAGGAGTACTCGGTGTGGAAGCCGCCGCCGAGCTCGCCCTCGCCCTCGGCGAGGTCGAAGGGCAGCCGGTTGGTCTCGCCGACCATCGTGATCAGGAAGACGACGAAGGAGAAGAACAGCGGCACGATGTACCACAGGCTGGACTGTGCCGCCACGATCTGAGAGGTCGACATGGAGCCCGCGTAGAGGAACACCGCGACCAGCGACAGGGCCATCGCGATCTCGTAGGAGATCACCATGGCCGTCGAGCGCAGCCCGCCCAGCAGCGGGTAGGTCGACCCGGAGGACCAGCCGGCCAACACGAAGCCGTAGGCGCCCACCCCGGCCACCGCCAGCACCAAGAGGGTTGCCACCGGGGTGTCGGTGAGCTGCAGCGGCGTGGTGTGCCCGAACACCTCGACCTCACCGCCGAGCGGGATGATCGCGAAGGAGACGAAGGCGAGGGAGCCAACGATAAACGGCGCCAGGATGAACATCAGCTTGTCGGCGTTCTTGGGGGTGACGTCCTCCTTCATCATCAGCTTGAGGCCGTCGGCCAGGGTCTGCAGCAGCCCGAACGGACCGAACCGGTTGGGGCCGGGGCGCTGCTGCATCCGGCCGATGACGCGGCGCTCGAACCAGATGACGACCAGCACCTGCAGCAGGAGGTAGGTGAACACCCAGGACGCCTTGATCAGCGACAACCACCACGGTGTGTCACTGAAGTCGGCGGCCGGGAAGTCCTCGGTGAGGATCGGTGCCGCGTATGCCGTGAGCTCCATGGCGTTCATCGCTGGCCTCCTGTGCTGGCGCGGGGTCCCGACCCGCCGACCGCGGTGGACCCGGCGGCGGGGGACGGCGGGTTCGGAGTGGGCGCGATCCGGACGGCTTGGCCCGCATCCACTCCCAGGGCGGGCCGCACCGCCGACCCGGTCGAGTTGGTCGGCAGCCAGACCACCCGGTCGGGCATCTCGGTGACGACGAGCGGCAGCGTGATGCTGCCAGCACCGTGTGTCACGCTCAGCTGCGCACCGTCCTGGACCCCGGCGAGCACGGCCGTGGCCGGGGAGACCCGGGCCACCGGGCGCGGTGCGGTGCCGGCCAGAAACGGCTCCCCATCCTGCAGCGAGCCGGCGTCGAGCAGGTGGTGCCAGGTGGCCAGCACCGCCTCACCGTCGGCGAGCGTGGGCAGGTCGACCGGGTCCACCGCGGTCATCGACGGCGCGCCGTCGAAGGAGACGAGGTCGGCGAGCTCGCGTCGCAGCGCCGTGGTGCTGCGAGCACCGAGCTGCACACCCAGCTCGGCGGCCACCAGGTCCAGCACGGCATGGTCGCTCATCGCGTTGGTGTGCATCGCCCGGTCGAAGGGTCGCAGTCGGCCCTCCCAGTTGGCGTAGGCCCCCGACTTCTCCTGTTGCGGCGCTACCGGCAGGATCACGTCGGCGTAGTCGTGCACGGCGGACTCGCGGATCTCCAGGGAGATCACGAACGCACGCCCCAGCGCGGCGCGGGCCAGCACCGGGTCGGGCAGGTCGTCGGGGTCCACACCGCCGACCAGCAGGGTCGAGATCTCCCCGGCCGCTGCGGCCCGGAGGATCTGCGTGGTGTCGCGACCGGTGGTGACCGGCAGCTCCGCGCCCCACCGCTGCGCGACCCGTCCGCGCGCGGTGTCGTCGAGCACGGGGTGACCGCCGGGCAGCAGGCCGGGAAGCGCGCCGGCCGCGAGGGCACCGGGCTCACCGGCGCGGCGCGGGATCCAGCCCACCTGGGCACCGGTGGCCTGCGCCAGGGACATGACGGCGGACAGTGCACCGGCCGAGGTGGCCAGCCGCTCCCCCACCAGGATGACCGAGGTGTCACTCAGCGCAGCGGCCGCTGCCTGCATGGGGTCGACCCCGCCCAGCGGCTCGGCCGGCCCCTCGAATGACTCGGCACTGGCCTGCGGCTGCTGCCGCTCGCGCAGGCGGGCGAGCACCTCGGCCTCGGCACCGGGCACGCTGGGCAGCAAGGTGCCGGAGAGCTTGGCCAGACCGTTCGTGGCGAACGGGGCGACGGCATACACCTGGGTCTGCTGTGAGCGCACACCCTTGCGTAGCCGCAGGAAGAGGATCGGGCTCTCCTCCTCCGGCTCCAGCCCGACCAGCAGCACACTGCTCGCGGACTCCACGTCGTGATAGCTCAGGTCGCGCCGTCCCACCACGTGCGACGCCAGGAAGTCCGCCTCCTCCACCGAGTGCGGGCGGGCCCGGAAGTCGATGTCGTTGGTGCCCAGGGCGACCCGGGCCAGCTTGGCGTAGGCGTAGGCGTCCTCGACCGTCGCCCGACCCCCGACGAGCACGCCGACACCCGCGCCGTCGCGTCCCTCGCGCAGCCCGTCCGCGGCCGCCGCCACGGCCTCGTGCCAGGACGTCACGGCATACTCCCCGTCGCTGCCCCGCACCACCGGGTCGCGCAGCCGGTCCGGAGCAGCGGCGTAGGTGAAGGCCCAGCGCCCCTTGTCGCAGTTCCACTCCTCGTTGACCTCGGGGTCGTTCATCGCCATCCGGCGCAGCACGACGCCGCGCCGGTGGTCGGTGCGGATGGCGCAGCCGGAGGCGCAGTGCTCGCACATGCTGCTGGTGGAGACCAGGTCGAAGGGGCGGGAGCGGAAGCGGTAGGCCGAGCCGGTCAGCGCGCCGACGGGGCAGATCTGGACGGTGTTGCCCGAGAAGTAGGACTCGAACGGCTGCTCCTCGTAGATGCCCACCTGCTGCAGGGCACCGCGCTCGATCAGGGCGATGAACGGGTCGCCGGCGATCTGGTCGGAGAATCGGGTGCACCGGGCGCACAGCACGCAACGCTCCCGGTCCAGCAGCACCTGGGAGGAGATGCTGATCGGCTTGGGGAAGGTGCGCTTGACGTCCTCGAACCGGCTGGTGGGCCGTCCGTTGGACATCGCCTGGTTCTGCAGCGGGCACTCCCCGCCCTTGTCGCAGACCGGGCAGTCCAAGGGGTGGTTGATGAGCAACAGCTCCATCACCCCGTGCTGCGCCTTCTCCGCCACGGCTGAGGACTCCTGGGTCTGCACCTGCATGCCCTTGGCCACGTTCATCGTGCAGGACGCCTGCGGCTTGGGCATCGGCTTGAGGTTGCCCTCGCGGTCCGGCATCGAGACGTCCACCAGACACTGCCGGCAGGCGCCCACCGGGTCCAGCAGCGGATGGTCGCAGAAGCGGGGGATCTGAATGCCGAGCTGCTCGGCCGCCCGGATGACCAGGGTGCCCTCGGGCACACTCACCTCGACGCCGTCGATGGTCAGGGTCACCTGCGGGACGTCGGGATCCTGGGGGACGGCGGCGTTGTCGCCGGAGTCGACGGCGTTGCCGCCCGCTGCGGGTGAGGTGTTGACGGTCATGCGGAGAGGGTCTCCTTCGCGAACAGGGTCGAACGCTGCGGCGGGAACGACTCGTGCACCGGCGTGTGCATCCCGGCCTCGAACTCCGCCCGGAAGTACTGCACCGCGGAGGTGATCGGACTGGTGGCACCGTCACCCAGCGCACAGAAGGAGCGTCCCAGGATGTTGTCGCAGATGTCCACCAGCTTGTCGATGTCGTCCCGGCTGCCGCGCCCGGCCTCCAGGCGCTCCAAGATCTGCTTGAGCCAGAAGGTGCCCTCGCGGCACGGGGTGCACTTGCCGCAGGACTCGTGGGCGTAGAAGTCGGTCCACCGGGAGACGGCTCGCACGACCGAGGTGGTCTCGTCGAAGATCTGCAGGGCCCGGGTGCCCAGCATCGAGCCGGCCTCGACCATCGACTCGAAGTCCAACGGCACGTCCTGGTGCTCGTCGGTGAGGATCGGGGTGGACGAGCCGCCGGGGGTCCAGAACTTCAGCTGGTGCCCTTCGCGGATGCCGCCGGCCATGTCCAACAGCTCGCGCAGAGTGATGCCCAGCGGCGCTTCGTACTGCCCGGGCCGGGTCACATGGCCGGACAGGCTGAACAACCCGAAGCCGGTGGACTTCTCCGTGCCTATACCGCTGAACCAGTCGGAGCCGTGCAGCACGATGGGCGGCACGGAGGCGATGGTCTCGACGTTGTTGACCACGGTCGGTCGGGCGTAGAGCCCCGCGACCGCGGGGAACGGCGGCTTGAGCCGGGGCTGGCCGCGCCGACCCTCCAGGGAGTCCAGCAGCGCCGTCTCCTCCCCGCAGATGTAGGCCCCGGCGCCGGAGTGCACCGTGATCTCCAGGTCGAAGCCGGAGCCGAGGATGTCGGTGCCGAGATAACCGGCGTCCCGGGCCTCTTGGACGGCCTTGAGCAGCCGGCGGTAGACGTGCAGCTCCTCGCCGCGCAGATAGATGAAGGCATGGTGGCAGTCGATGGCGTAGGAGGTGATGATCATGCCCTCGATCAGGAACTGCGGAGTCGCCAGCATCAGGGGGGTGTCCTTGCAGGTCCCCGGCTCGGACTCGTCGGCGTTGACCACCAGGTAGCGGGGTCCGCCGTCGGGCGGCGGAAGGAAGCCCCACTTCATGCCGGCCGGGAAGCCTGCGCCGCCGCGGCCGCGCAGGCTGCTGTCCTTGGCCATCTGCACCAGGTCCGAGGCCGGCCCCTGCAGGGCCTGGCGTAGCGCCCGGTAGCCGTCGTGCTGCTCGTAGGTCGCGAGGGTCCAGGACTGCGGGTGGTCCCAGAACGCGGACATGATCGGGGTCAGCTGCGTGCTCATCTGCGCTTCTCCTCACCGTCGTCGGAGGCCGGGGCCTGCGTGCCGCCGGGCAGCTTGTCGGGGTCGTTGGTGTCGGTGTCGACCGAGTCGTACTGGCCGGGCTTGGGCTCGGTGCTGCCGTCGGCGGCCGCGGTGTCGAACTCCGTCGGCCGCTCGGTGCCAGGGGCAGCCCGGTCGGTGTAGGGGTAGCGGGTGCCGACCGGGGCCACCCAGCCGCGCTCCTTGGCGATCTGCAGTCCGACCAGAGACGGACCTCCGGCGCCCACCCCCTCGTCGGCACGACCGTCGGTGAAGCCGGCCAGCACCCGGGACATCTGCTTGAACGTGCACACGCTCGACGCCCCACGCGTCGGCACCACCTCGTGGCAGGCCACGAGCTTGTCGACCAGGTCCTTGGTCGACTCCGGGGTCTGGTCGTCGAAGAACTCCCAGTTGACCATGACGACGGGGGCGTAGTCGCAGGCCGCGTTGCACTCGACCCGCTCCAGGGTGACCGCCCCGTCCGGCGTCATCTCGTCGTGCCCGATGCCGAGGTGCTCGCTGACCTCGTCGAAGATCTGGTCCCCGCCCATGATGGCGCACAGCGTGTTGGTGCAGACCCCTACCGTGTACTGACCGTTGGGGTGCCGCTTGTACTGCGTGTAGAACGTCGCGACACCGCTGACCTCGGCCGTGGTCAGGTCGAGCTGGTCGGCGCAGAAGCTGACCCCCCGGCCGGTGATGTGGCCGTCCACCGACTGCACCAGGTGCAGCAGCGGCAGCAGGGCCGACCGGGGCTGCGGGTAGCGGGCGATCACCAGCGCCGCATCGGCCTTGAGCTGGTCCAGCACCTGGTCGGGGTAGGGCTCGTCGGAGGGCTGCAGCGGGGTGTGGTGGTGCAGCGGCCCGGTGTTGTGCGTCTCCTGCTCCAGCTGGGTGCGCGTGTCGCTGCTCACGGGGGTGTCACCGCTCATTATCGATCCACGCCTCCCATCACGGGGTCGATCGAGGCCACGGCCACGATGACGTCGGCCACCAGCCCGCCCTCGCTGAGCACGGAGGCGGCCTGCAGGTTGTTGAAGGACGGGTCGCGGAAGTGCGCCCGGTAGGGCCGGGTGCCACCGTCGGAGACGGCGTGCACGCCGAGAACCCCCTTGGGTGACTCCACCTCTGCATACGCCTGCCCCGGCGGCACCCGGAACCCCTCGGTCACCAGCTTGAAGTGGTGGATCAGCGACTCCATCGACTCGCCCATGATCGTGCGGATGTGGTCCAACGAGTTGCCCTGGCCGTCGGCGCCCACACTGAGCTGCGCCGGCCAGGCGATCTTCTTGTCCGCCACCATCACCGGCTGGCGCTCGCTGGCCCGCAGCCGCTCAATGCACTGCTCGGCGATCTTGATCGACTCCCACATCTCCTCGATCCGAATGCAGGCTCTGCCGTAGGCGTCCATCGAGTCCCTGGTGACGACGTTGAAGTCGTAGGTCTCGTAGCCGCAGTAGGGATCGGCCTTGCGCAGGTCGTGCGGCAGACCGGCCGAGCGCAGGATGGGCCCGGTGATCCCCAGCGCCATGCAACCCGCCAGGTTGAGATAGCCCACGTCGACGGTGCGGCCCTTGAACACGGGGTTCTCCAGCAGCAGCTTCTCGACCTGGGCCAACCCACCCTTGAGGTCGGCCAGCTCCATCTCCAGCAGCTCCAGGCCACCCGGCGGGAGGTCCTGCGCAACTCCGCCCGGACGCACATAGGCGTGGTTCATCCGCAGCCCGGTCACCGCCTCGAAGAAGCGCAGCGTGCGCTCGCGCTCGCGGAAGCACACGGTCATCACCGTCGTGGCCCCCAGCTCCATCCCCCCGGTGCCGAGCGCGATCATGTGCGACCCGATCCGGTTGAGCTCCATCATCAGCACCCGGATCTCGGTGGCGCGCTGCGGGATGTCGTCGGTGATGCCCAGCAGCTTCTCGACCGCCAGGCAGTAGGCGGTCTCATTGAAGATCGGGGTCAGGTAGTCCATCCGTGTGCAGAACGTGGTGCCCTGGGTCCAGGTGCGGTACTCCATGTTCTTCTCGATGCCGGTGTGCAGGTAGCCGATGCCGGCCCGGGCCTCCCGCACCGTCTCCCCGTCGAGCTCGAGGATCAGCCGCAGCACACCGTGCGTGGACGGGTGCTGCGGACCCATGTTGACCACGATCCGCTCCTCGCCGACGTTGGCGATGTCCTCGGCGACCTGGTCCCAGTCACCCCCGGACGCGGTGAAGGTGGCGCCGGAGTCAGTGTCGTCGCCGTAGAGGTCCTGGGTCTCGGTCTGCGCCTGGGTAGCCATCAGTGGTAGTTCCTCCGCTGGTCTGGGGCCGGGATGGTAGCGCCCTTGTATTCCACCGGGATGCCGCCGAGGGGATAGTCCTTGCGCTGCGGGTGGCCCGGCCAGTCGTCCGGCATCAGGATGCGGGTCAAGCCGGGGTGGCCCTCGAAGACGACCCCGAACATGTCGAAGGTCTCGCGCTCGTGCCAGTCGACCGCGGGATACACCTGGACGATCGAGGGGATGCGCGGGTCGTCGTCCGGGCAGGAGACCTCGACCCGGACCCGGCGCATGCCGTGGGTGATGGACTGGAAGTGATAGACCGCGTGCAGCTCGGCGCCGTTCTCCTGCGGGAAGTGCACCCCGGACACGCCGGTGCACATCTCGAACCTCAGTGCGGCGTCGTCGCGCAGCGCGGTGGCTACGGCAGGCAGGTGCTCCCGGTGCACGTGCAGGGTCAGCTCGCCCCGGTCGACGACCACCCGGAGAACCGACTCGCCGTATGCCGTGCCCAGCACCCGCTCGAGGTGGTCGCTCACCTCGTCGAAGTAGCCGCCATAGGGCCGCTGTGCCGCGGGGGGGAACAGCACAGGCCGCCGCAGGCCGCCGTAGCCGGTGGTGTCGCTGCCCAGGGAGGAGCCGAACATGCCCTCCCGGTGCGCCACGACACGGGGGGCGCGGTCCTCCTCGACCATGGCGGGGATCTCGGCCCCTTCGCGCTGGGTCTGCTCCGAGCCCTCGGGCTCCTCGCGCCCGGCGACGCCGTCGCCGTTCGCCGAGTCCTCACTCACGCGAGCAGACCCTTCATCTGGTGCGTCGGCGTCTCCCTCAGCGCCGCGGCCTCGACCGCCCGCTGGGCCTTGACCCGGTCCACGCCGAACTTGCTGTTCTGGATCTGCGAGTGCAGCTCCAGGATGGCGTTCATCAGCATCTGCGGTCGCGGCGGACACCCCGGCAGATAGACGTCGACCGGCACGATGTGGTCCACGCCCTGCACGATCGCGTAGTTGTTGAACATGCCGCCCGAGCTCGCGCAGACGCCCATCGAGAGCACCCACTTCGGGTTGGGCATCTGGTCGTAGACCTGGCGCACGACCGGGGCCATCTTCTGGCTCACCCGGCCTGCCACGATCATCAGGTCGGCCTGTCGCGGGGTGGCGGCGAAGCGCTCCATGCCGAAGCGGGCGATGTCGTAGTCGGGGGTGCCGACGGCCATCATCTCGATGGCGCAGCACGCCAGACCGAACGTGGCCGGCCAGACGGACTTGGACTGCATCTGCCCGACCAGTCCCTCGACGCTGGTCAAGATGATGCCGGACGGCAGCTTCTCCTCAAGACCCATAGCTCTCCTGGCTCCCTTCCCGGCGCCCGGAGCGCGCGGCATACGGCAATGGCGGTGGCGCGCTCAGTCCCACTCGAGACCGCCTCGACTCCACTCGTAGATGAACGGCACCGAGACGACGAAGAGGAACAGCAGCATCGCGAGCACCGAGAACAACCCGACCTGGTCGAACGCGACCGCGAACGGGTAAAGGAAGAGCACCTCCACGTCGAAGACGATGAAGAGCATGGCGGTCAGATAGAACTTCACCGGGATCCGGCCGCCGTCGACGGCTTGGGGCGTGGGCTGGATGCCGCACTCGTAGGCTTCGGACTTGGCCCGGTTGTAGGTCTTGCGTCCCAGCACGGTGCCGCCCAGCATGGACCCCCCGGCGAAACTCACCCCGAGCACGAAGAAGATCAACAGCGGCAGGTACGGGCTGTCCATGGTGGCCCATCCTCCAATCTGTGCCGGTGGATCGCTAGGGTGCCGTGGCGTCAAGCGGCCCGACGTTGGCCCAATCCTAGGGGTGGTCGGGTCGGTCGTGGGTGACAGGGGCAGCCACGACACGTCGCTCGGCTTGTGAAGCCTTTCACTATCTCCGCAGAGTCTACGGCACCCCCGCTCGGGACCACGGGCGGTATGCCGTGGCACCAGCCCCACCTCCCCACCGGGGAGTGTGCCGGGTCAGGTCCGCACGCCGTGGTGCAGGGCGACGATGCCACCGCTCAGGTTGCGCCAGCCGACGTCGCTCCATCCGGCCTCTCTGATCCTCGTGGCGAGGCGACCCTGGTCGGGCCACGCCTGGATCGACTCGGCGAGGTAGACGTAGGACTCGGGGTTGGAGCTGACCCGACGGGCCACCCGGGGCAACGCCTGCATGAGGTACTCGCTGTAGACCGTGCGGAACGGCCGCCATACCGGCTGGCTGAACTCGCAGACCACCAGTCGCCCTCCGGGCGTGACCACCCGCCGGAGCTCGCTCAGCGCTGCCTCGACGTCGGCCACGTTGCGCAGGCCGAACGACATCGTCACGACGTCGAAGACCCCGTCGGCGAACGGCAGGTGCAGCGCGTCGGCCGCCGTGAAGGCCATGTCGGGTCGGCGGCGGAGACCCTCTTTCAACATGCCGATCGAGAAGTCGGCAGGCACCACGTCGATCTCGGCGTCGGCGAAGGGCTCGCTGCTGGTCCCGGTCCCGGCGGCGATGTCGAGCACCCGCTCCCCCGGCCGGGCTGCGACGGCGCGGACGACGGCACGCCGCCACCACCGGGCCTGCCCCATGGAGAGCACGTCGTTGGTCAGGTCGTAACGGGAGGCGACGTCGTCGAACATCCGCGCGACGTCCTGTGGTCGCTTGTCCAGGCTGGCCCGCTGCATGCTGCCATCCTCCCACTGCAGCGTCCCGCCGAGCCGCCCTCCCACTGGAGCGCGCCGCCGAGCCGCGCCATACAGTGGTGGGTTGTGACCGTGATCGCCCCGCCTCGGCTGCAGGCGAGCACCGTCGAGGTCGCCGACCGCGTGGGGGCCGAGGTCTCGTTGCTCGATCTGGTGCCCGCGGACGTCGACCCGGTCACGGTGTGCGCCTGGCTACGGGAGGGAGACGGCCTGGTCGCCTGGGGTCGGGTCGCCGCACAGCTGACCCATGGCGTCGGCCGCTTCGAGAGCGCGGAGCGATGGTGGAGCGAGGTGGCCGACCGGGCAGAGGTGGTCGACGAGGTGAGCGCCCCCGGCACGGGACTGCTGGCCTTCGGGTCCTTCGCCTTCTCGGCTGCCTCCACCGAGGCCAGTCGGCTGGTGGTGCCCGAGGTGGTCATGGGCCGACGGGACGGACGTACCTGGATGACGACGATCGTCGAGGTCGGCGCGCCGGCACCGGATCCCGGGCCGCCGCGGGCTCAGTCCGTACCGGGTGCGTGGCCGATCACCGAGATCGCCGGCTCGGTCTCGTCCGCCGACTGGCCCCGGGTGATCGCGAGCGCGGTCGAGCGGATCGAGTCCGGCGACCTGGACAAGGTGGTCCTGGCGCGCGACGTGGTGGCCGAGTCGACCGGCCCGATCGACGTCCACCGGGTGCTGCGGCGTCTGGCGGCGCGGTATGCCGCCACCTGGACGTTCGCGGTCGACGGTCTGGTCGGGGCGACACCGGAGATGCTGGTGCGGCTGGTGGAGGGAACGGTCCGCTCGCGGGTCCTTGCGGGCACGGTCCGCCGGGACCGCGGCCCGACGCCGCTGGTGACCGAGACCCACCCCGACCTGGACACCTCGCACCGCGGCGATCCGCGACTGCGGCTGATCTCCAGCGACAAGGACCTCGAGGAGCACGCGTATGCCGTGCGCTCGGTCGCCGAGGCCCTGGCCCGGCACTGTCGCGAGCTGGAGGTGCCTGCCGAGCCGTTCGTGCTGGAGCTGCCCGACGTCTATCACCTGGCCAGCGATCTCACGGGTGTCGCGGTGGACGGCGCCACCGCGCTGCGCCTGGCCGCGGCCCTGCACCCCTCGGCCGCGGTGTGCGGCACCCCGGCCCAGGCCGCCGCCGACGTGATCGCCGAGCTCGAGGGGATGGATCGCGGGCGCTACGCCGGACCTGTCGGGTGGGTCGACGCGACCGGCGAGGGTGACTGGGGCATCGCGCTGCGCTGCGGCAAGCTGTGCGAGGACGGACGCCAAATGCGACTGTTCGCCGGGGGAGGCATCGTCGCCGCCTCCGACCCGGACGCCGAGCTGGCCGAGACCGAGGTCAAGCTGGCCGCGATGCGCTACGCCCTCGACTGCTAGGGCGCTGCCGTGCCGACCACCGATTCGCCGCCCCCCGGGCCCGGTCCGGCACCGCTGAGGCTGCGCGCGCCCACGGCGGAGGACGAGGCTGCGCTGCGGACCGCCCATGCCGAGCTGGCCGGCGAGGGCTTCGGCTTGCTCTTCGAGCCCCACCGGCCGTGGCGCGAGCAGCTGGCCGGCTTCGAGCGCCAGGCGCGCGGGACCGACCTGCCGGCCGACCGGGTCCCGGCCGACTTCCTGGTCGCCGAACTCGCCCTGCCCACGGGGCCGGTGATCGTGGGCCGGGTCTCCATCCGGCACCGGCTCACCCCTTTGCTGCTGGAGATCGGCGGTCACGTCGGGTATGCCGTGCGACCCGCCTTCCGTCGCCGTGGTCACGGCACGGCAATGCTGGCCCGCAGCGTGCAGCATCTGGCCACGCTGGGTGTGCACGAGGTCCTGGTGACCTGCGACGACGACAACATCGCGTCGGCACGGGTGATCGAGGGGTGCGGCGGGGTGCTGGAGGACGTCCGCCACGTCGCCGACGGCGTGCCCGACAAGCTGCGCTACTGGATCGCGTCGCGCTGATCGCCCACCTGGCCGGCCTGCTCATCGGCCGGGTCCCCCGCCCCAGAGGCTCGTACGGGCGCCGAACTCACCCGCAGGTTGCCGGCCAGCACGATCATGAGGGCCAGGGCGAGGATGACCACGAACAGCGCCCGGTCCAGCCCTACCAGCTCGGCCAGCAGCCCGATCGTGGGCGCTCCGAACAGGAACGCGCCGTAGGCGATGATGCTGACCGTGGCGATCGAGCGGTTGCCACGGCCCGGGATCTCTCCGGCGGCCGAGACGGCTGCCGGGAAGATGGTGGAGACCCCGAGCCCCCAGATCAGAGCGCCGAGGAGCGCGAGTCCCAGCAGCCCCTGCTGACTGGCCAGCAGGATGCCGATGATCGCCAGCACCCCGCCGGCCCTGGCCACCCGGTCGCGGCCGAACCGGTCGATCGCCGGCCCACCACTGAGTCGGCCGATCAGCATCGTGGTGTTGAACGCCATCAGGGTCAGCGCCCCGAAGGCGGCCGGCGCTGCCTGCACGTCGACCAGGAGCAGCGCCAGCCAGTCGTTGGCGGCTCCCTCCGCAAGGGTGCCGCCCAGGCAGACCACCCCGATCAGGATCTCCAGCCGGGTCACCCCGCGGCGAGCCACCGGCTCCTGGTCCTCGCCCGCTTGGACCTCGTCGTCCTCGGGGACGAAGGCGCGCACGGCATACAGCCCCACCGCGATGCCGAGCACCCCGAGCACCGGCAGCTGCAGCAGACTCACGCCCAGCCAGGCGGCCAGGGCAGCCAGCCCGGCCCCCACCACGGTGCCGGCAGAGAAAGCACCGTGAAAGTAGGGCATCAGCGAGCGTCCGCGACGTCGCTCGACGTGACTGCCCTGGATGTTCATCGCCACGTCCCAGACACCGATCGGCGCGCCGGCACAGAGCAGCACCGCGCCCATGACCCACACGTTGGGCACGAACGCCAACCCGGCCCACCCGGCGGTGCCGAGCACGACGCACACGGTGACCACGCGCCGACTACCGAAGCGGTCCACCAGTCGTGCGGTGAAGGGCATCGCGGTCAGGGAGCCCAGACCGGACCCGACCAGGGCCAGCCCGAGCTCGCCCGTGCTTGCCCCCACCGCGTCACGGACCGCCGGCATCCGCGCGAGGGCCTGCGCCATCGCGAAGCCGTTGACCGCGAAAACCAGCAGAACGGCGAGCACGGACCCCTGGCGGGAGTCGGTGTTCTCAGGGGGTGGGGACACGATCGACCAGGGTACGAGAGGCTCCCACACCTGCGCCAAACCCAGTGGCGTCGAGGCGGTCCGGTGAGCCAGGCTGAGGTCATGGACGATCACACCGAACCGCCGACCACGCCCGCAGCGGCGCCCCGACTGGTCGAGCTCTCGAGTGCCGATGCCGGGCGGATCAAGACCTTCGAGGAGACGGTCTGGTTCGAGCACACCCCCGGGATGAGCGTCGAGCAGTGGGTCGAAGGCTTCGACTACACCGCCGGCAAGGGTGTCGAGGTCGATGCGTCACCACCCCCCGGTGCCCCCGCCGGGGAGTCGCGACCCCTGGTCGGTCTCTACGGTGCCTTTGACATGCAGCTCACCGTGCCGGGCCCCGGTGCCGGGCTCTCCCGGGTCCCGCTGTCCGGGTTGAGCTGGGTGGGCGTGCATCCGGACCACCGCCGCCGCGGGATCCTGCGCTCGATGATGACCGACCACCTGCACGGCCTGCACGACACCGGCCGCGCGGCGGTCGCGGGCCTGTGGGCCGCCGAGGTCGGCATCTACGGCCGCTACGGGTATGCCGCCTCCGCCCTCGAGGTGACGCTGGAGCTGGGCCGGGGCGCCGAGCTGACGATCCCGCCCGCCATCCGTGAGGGCGCGGCCGAGGTGAGCACCCACCTCGTCCCGGCGGCGAGCGACGAGGCCGCCGCGGTGCGGCATACCGTCCACCAGAGCGCGACCTCGGCCACTCTCGGCAGCGTCACCCGCACCGAGGAGCTGGGACGCGTCTACTACCGGGACGTGCCCAAGGCCCGCGGCACCAAGGAGCCGCGCCAGATGTTGCTGGCTCAGGACGCTGCCGGACCGGCCGGGTATGCCGTCCTGCGCCGGACCTCCGACTGGGACGACCGCAGCAACCCGCAGGGCAAGCTCGACGTGGTCGAGGTGGCTGCCGCCGACCCGGTCGTGCTGGCGGCGCTGGCCCTGCGCCTGCTGGACATGGACCTCATCGGCAAGGTGAAGATCCGCGGCCGGAGCACCGAGGATCCGTTGGTGTGGTGGGCGGGTGGCCCGCGCACCGCCGCGTGCACGGTCACCGACGGCCTGTGGCTGCGCCTGGTCGACCTGCCCCGCGCCCTTGCCGAGCGCGGCTATGCGAGCGAGGTGGACCTGGTGCTGGAGGTCACCGACGACTTCTGTCCGTGGAACGCCGGGCGATGGCGGTTCGCCGTCGACGCTGCCGGCATCGGGTCGTGCGAGCCGAGCGACGCCGAGGCCGACCTGGTGCTGCCGGTGCAGGTGCTGGCCGCGGCATATGCCGGTGGGCGCTCGGTCGCGGCACAGGCGGCTGCCGGAGCGGTGACCGAGGTCCGCCCCGGGACCGCCGTCACGCTGTCCCGGGCGATGCGCGGCGACGTCGAGCCGTTCGGCGCGATCGGCTTCTGAACCCCCGCCAGGCGCAATCGGCTTCTGCGCCCCTCAGGGGTCTCCGGCCGCTGTGCGCCGGAGCCGGTCTCGCAGCTCCCGGTGCCGGCCGCGCTCGACCGGCACCTCCAGCACCCGGATGCCCGGCTCGTCCTGCGCCAGGGCGTCGAACAGGGCCGGCAGGCTACCCACCTGCTGGTGCGGCACACCGTGGCCTGCGCAGATCTGCGCGAGACCGGCTCGGGTGGGGGTGCCGAAGACGCGCTCAAAGTCATCGGCTCGCTCGGGCGCACCGTGCTCGAGTGTGGCGAAGATACCGCCGCCATCGTCGTTGACGACCACGATGGTCAGGTCCGGCCGTGGCTCGTCCGGGCCGATCAACAGGCCGTTGCTGTCGTGCAGGAAGGTCAGGTCCCCCAGCAACGCGACCGTGCGGCTCCCGGCAGGGGCGGCGAGCGCGGCGCCGATCGCGGTCGAGACCATCCCGTCGATGCCGGCCAGACCTCGGTTGCCGACAACGGTGCGTCGCCCGCGGGATGCGCCGTCGCCGGCCAGGTCCAGGTCCCGCGGCGGGTTGGAGGAGCCGAGCACCAGCGTGTCCCCCTCCGCAATGCTCCTCTCCACGGCGACCGCGACGCCCTGTCCGGTGGGCGCCGAGTCGCTCCCGAGGGCCTGAGCTACAGCCAGCCGATCCGCGAGACGAGCACCCGCGACCCGCCAGGCCGCGACGACATCGTAGCCGGCCGCCTCAGTGGGGTCGTCACCGGCGTCGCTACTGTTCTCCTGGGTGCTGTCGTCAACGTCGCCGACGGCACCCGTCGTGGTGAGCCAGTCGTCCAGTCGGTGCACCCGGCTCACCACGTGACCCGGATCGGTCCATCGAGCCACCGCGCTGACGTGCTCCACCTCGATCTCAGGGTGCCCGAGCAGCGCCGAGACCTCCCGGCTGAGCGTGAGCCGCCCGACGGTCACCACGCGTCGTGGCAGGTGCCGGGCCAGGAGCTCCCGGTCGCTCAGCAGCAGCGGCCCGTGCGGCAGGACGCCGCGGCGGTCGCTGGTCCCGAACGGCTCGGCGATGACCGGCCACCCCCGGTGAGCGGCGACGTCGAGCACCTTCTGGGCATCGGCCGGGTCGGGCAGATCACCCAGCACCAGCAGACTCAGTGTCGTCTCGCGCGCACTCCGCACTGCCCCCGCACCCGGGGCACCCGCGCGCACCACCTCACCCTCGTGCGCTGCCCCCGCACCCGGGGCAGCGCGGAGTCGCCGGTGCAGACCCGCCAGCTCGACCCATGGCCGAGCACCGGGGCGGCCCTGCAGCTGCGGAACGTCGTCGACACTTGCCCCCCTGCCCCCAGCGGGTGTCGAGGAGGTGGAGCCCGGACCGCCCTGGCCGCGAAGATCCGGCGCAAGGGGGTCGCGGAAGGCCACGTTGAGGTGCACCGGACCGGGGTCCCCCTGCCAGCCGCTCGCGGCGGCCCAGCCCCGGCATACCGCCGAGCGCCAGGCCGCTCCCTGCGCCAGAAGCTCGGCGGCCCGCCCCGACGCGCCGCCCGCCCGGTCCGGAGCCAGCAGGTCGTGCTCCCAGCGCACGGCACCGGCGAAGAGCCCCGGTTGCACAGTGGTCTGGTTGGCACCGGTGCCACGCAGCTCACCCGGCCGGTCAGCCGTGAGCACCACGAGGGGGACGTAGCCGTGGTGGGCCTCCAGGACCGCGGGGTGCAGGTTGGCCACTGCCGTCCCGGAGGTGGTCAGGACCACCGCGGGTCGCCGGGATACCTTGGCCAGCCCCAGCGCCAGGAAGCCCGCACTTCGCTCGTCCACGCGCACATGCAGCCGGAGCCGCCCCTCCCGCTCGGCCTGCTGCACGGCATACGCCAGCGGCGCCGACCGTGAGCCGGGACACAGCACGACCTCACGCACCCCGCAGCGCACCCACTCATCGATCAGCACCGTGGCCAGCGCGGTCGAGGGGTTCACCCGGCCGATCCTGCCACCCGGCGCAGCGGTGAGCGCGACCCGCACCGAGCGGACCCCCGGACGAGGTCAGCCGGTCTGCCCGTCGATCGACTCGCGGATCAGGTCCGCGTGGCCCAGGTGCCGGGCGTACTCCTCGATCAGGTGCAGCAGCACCCACCGCAGGTTCATCGGGCTTCCGGCCCGCATCGTCGTGGCGGCCGGCTGGTCGGCCCTCCGTCCGGCCAGGACGGCCTCTGCCCGTGCGACAGCAACCTCGTATAGCTCCCAGACCTCTTCCTGCTCCCAGGTCGCCGCCTGGTGCCACTCCCAGTCCTGCTCCCAGGGCGCGCTCGCCCACGGCTCGGGGGGCGGCTCGCCGGCCACCCGCTGCCGGTGCAGGTATGCCGTCAGCTGGGTCATCTCGTCGGCCTGCCCGGCCACCAACACCGGGTCCGTCCGCGCTGCGTCCATGGCTCGACCCTGCCACCGGGGACCTTTGGGCACCACCGGTTAGTGGCTGCCCGAGAAATCCGCTGCCCCCGATACCGCTGCCCGCCATACCCACTGCCCGCGACATCCGCTGCCTGCCATATCCGCTGCCGCCGTGCTGCTCTGCCCGTCCGGCTCGGCGCAGTTCCCCGTCGCGGCTGATCCGGATGACCCTGCCCATGGCGGGTCGTCGACAGCATGGCCTCTCGGCGCCGACTACCGTAGGACGGTGCCGACATCCGCCCGCTCGCTGGCCGAGGACCTGCGCGGACGCAGCGACGACGACCTCGCGACCCTGCTGCACAGCCGTCCGGACCTGGCGCGGCCGGCTCCGGTCGACGTCACCGCGCTGGCTGCCCGGGCCACGACCCGCGCCAGCATCCAGCGGGCCCTGGACGGTCTGGACCTCGCGCACGTCCATGCCCTGGAGGCCGTCGTCGTCGCCGGACCCGCGCGGGCCTCGCAGATCGCCCGCCTGCTTGGTCAGCCGGCGCGGTCGCGGGCGGCGGCAGACCTGGTGGCCGACCTGCGCACCGAGGCGCTCGTGTGGGAGGGCAGCGAAGGCCTGCAGGTACCCCGCGCCGTGGCCGACGTGATCGGCGATCCCGCTGGTCTCGGACCACCGTCGCCGGGCCTGGCTTCCGCAGATGTGCTGGAGCGGCGACTGTCGCGGGTGGACCACAGCGGCAGGGCCATCCTCGACGCCCTCACCTGGGGTCCGGCCACCGGGGTGCTCTCGGAGGCGACCAGCGCGGGTGACACCGCAGTGGGCGCGGCTGCGCGCGACCTCATCGAGCAGGGTCTGCTGCACCGGCTGGACGAGTCGCATGTGCTCCTGCCGCGGCAGGTGGCCCTGGCCCTGCGCGACGGCGTGCTGCACCGCGAGCCGGCGATCCGGCCGCCGGCCGCCGCGGGGCCGACCATCGATCCCGGGGTGGTGGACGCCACGGCCGGTGGGCGGGCGGCTGAGCTGCTGGTGCTCGGTGCCGAGATCATCGACCTCTGGGGCGCCGATCCACCCAGGGTGTTGCGCAGCGGCGGTGTCGCCGTGCGCGACCTGACCCGACTGTCCTCGCGTCTGGAGATCGGAGCGGCGGAGACGGGGTGGCTGGTGGAGGTCCTGCACGCGGCCCGCCTGCTGGCACGGGACGACACCGAGGACGCGACCTGGATGCCGACCGGTGAGGCGGACGACTGGCTGGACCGGCCACCCCATACCCGGTGGGCGCAGCTCGCGCAGGCGTGGCTGACCACCACCTCCGCCTCCTCCCTCATCGGGGTGTCGGACTCCGGCCGGGTCAACGCGCTCAGCGTGCAGACCTCCTGGCCGGCCGGTCGTCAGCGGCGACGGGACGTGCTGGCTGCCCTGGCCACGCTGCCGAACGGCGCCGCGCCCGGCGAGGACGAGCTGCGTGATCTGGTCCGGTGGCACCACCCGCTCCGGATGGCGCGCGCATCTG
Organism: Ornithinimicrobium sp.; assembly: GCF_051004135.1. Lineage (GTDB taxonomy): Bacteria > Actinomycetota > Actinomycetes > Actinomycetales > Dermatophilaceae > Ornithinicoccus. The sequence continues at coordinate 3,420 of NZ_JBPCKQ010000183.1, read as the reverse complement.
CCACCGGGGCAGGCACCGGTGTCGACGTGGTGCTCCGCGAGGCGGAGTGGGCGGGGGTGTTGGGTCGCGGCGCCCTGAGTGGGCCGGGGCGCCAGCTCCTGTCCACCGGCACGGACCCCGCGGCAGAGCTGATGTCGCCGCACATCCCCCCGGCGGTCGACCACGTGCTGCTCCAGGCCGACCTGACTGCTGTGGCACCCGGCCGGTTGGACGGACCGACGCGGGCGGTGATGCGCCTGGTCGGGGACGTCGAGTCCCGAGGCGGGGCGACGGTGCACCGGATCACCGAGCAGACGATCCGCCGGGCCCTGGACACCGGGTGGTCCGCCGACCGGCTGCTGTCCGAGATCGCCGGCATCAGCCGCACGCCGATCCCCCAGCCGCTGGCCTACCTGGTCCGTGACGTGGCCCGCCGGCACGGGGTGGTCCGAGTGGGCTCCTGCACGGCCTACCTGCGCTGCGACGACGCCGCCCTGCTGGACCGCGTCGAGGCCGACCGCGCCCTGTCGCTGCTGCAGCTGCGCCGCATCGCGCCGACGGTGCTGATCAGCCCCGTGCCGGCAAGCACAGCGCTGGACCTGCTCCGCGAGCAGCAGTACGGTCCGGTCGCCGAAGGCGCCGACGGGGGCATCTCGATCGCCCCCGGGAGACTGCACCGGGCGACGCGGCGACCCGACCCGACCGTCGCGATCAGCAGCATCGATGAGCAGGTGGCCCGCGAGCTCGTCGCCTCGATGCGCCACGGGGAGCTCGCCCGCGTCGCGCACGACGAGCACGAGATCCCCCGAAGCACGGACCCAGTGGTGACGCTGTCGGTCCTGCGGGAGGCGGCAACCGACGGCGTCCCCGTCTGGATCGGCTATGCCGACGCCGTGGGCGGAGTGCAGCGGCACCTGTTCCGACCCCAGCTCGTGGAGGGGGGCCGCGTCGTGGGCACCATCGGCACCAGTGACGCCCCTCGGACGCTGCTGCTGCACCGGATCTCCGGCGTCCGGCCCGCGGACTGAATCTCTGACGTCAGGCCCGCGGACTGATCGGTGCGGACCCCTCGGACGCGTCGGTCTAGAAGATGCGCACGCGGTCCTGCGGCGCAAGCCACAGCCCGTCGCCCTCGCCGGTGCCGAACGCCTCGTGGAAGGCATCGACGTTGCGCACCGTGTTGCCGCGCAGATCGGGCGGGCTGTGCGGGTCCACCGACAGCAGCCGTCGCGCCTCCTCCACCCGCGCCTTGCCTCGCCATACCTGACTCCAGCCCAGGAAGAACTGCTGGTCTGCCGTCCAGGGCTCATCCACACCGTCGGCCTGAGGGTCGTCGTGCGCTGCCCGCACCGCCCCCGACCTCGAGGCCTCCTGCTCGTCCGGATCCTCGCGGGCGATGCGGTAGGCAGACAGAGCCATCTCCAGTCCGCACAAGTCGCCGATGTTCTCCCCGACGGTCAGGCCGCCGTTGACGCGCTGGCCGGGCACCTCGCGGGGGCCCAGCGCGTCGAACTGCTCGACCAGCGCCTGCGACCGGGCATCGAAGGCCGCCCGGTCCTGCTCGGTCCACCAGTCGCTCAGCGAGCCGTCCTCGGCATACCGCGAACCCTGGTCGTCGAACCCGTGCCCGATCTCGTGGGCGATGACCGCGCCGATACCGCCGTAGTTGACCGCTTCGCCGGCGTCCACGGAGAAGAACGGCGGCTGCAGAATGGCGGCCGGGAAGACGATCTCGTTGAGCATCGGGTGGTAGTAGGCGTTGACGGTCTGCGGGGTCATCAGCCACTCGTCCCGGTCGATCGGCTGGCCCACCTTGGCCAGCTCGCGATCGGTCTCCATGGCATAGCCGCGACGCATGTTGCCGACCAGGTCCGTCGCGTCGACCTGCATTGCCGTGTAGTCGCGCCATTTGACCGGGTGCCCGATCTTGGGGTGGAAGGTCGCGAGCTTGCCCAGTGCCCGGCCCTGGGTCTGCTCTCCCATCCACTCCAGCTCGCCGATCCGCCGCCGGAACGCCTCGACGATGTTGGCCACCAGGGCCTCCATCCGCTGCTTGGCCTCGGGTGGGTAGTGAGCAGCGACGTAGAGCTGACCCACGGCCTCGCCGAGCAGCATCTCGACCAGGCCGACGCCGCGCTTCCACCGGGCCCGCAGCTCGGGTGTGCCGCTGAGGGTTCGCCCGTGGAAGTCGAAGTGTGCCTCGACGAAGTCGTCACTGAGGTAGGGGGCGCAGGAGTCCAACAGGCGCACCGTGAGATAGGCACGCCACTGCGGCACGGTGAGCTCTGTCAAGGCCGTCGCGATGGCGCCGAGGACGTCAGGCTGGCGCGCCACGACGTGCTCCAGTGCCCGCCCGGGCACCCCGAGGCCCTCGGCCCAGGCGTCCCAGTCCCAACCGGGAGTCTGCGCGCGCAGCTCCTGCCCGGAGAGCCGGTTGTAGGACTTCACCGCGTCCCGAGTGGCCACCCGGTCCCAGTGCGCCTCGGCGATCCGCGCCTCGATGGCCAAGACCTGCTGACCGACCTCCTCGCCCAGCTGCAGCCCGGCCGCCTCGAGCGCCGGGGCTGCCAGCTCCAGGAGCCGGTCCAGGTAGCGGCGGTACTGGTGGCGCACCTCGGCATGCTCCTCCGCTCGGTAGTACGCCTCGTCGGGCAGACCGATGCCGCCTTGGTGCAGATACAGGATGTAGTCCTGCGGGCTGCCCGCGTCGGCGGTCACCCACAGATGAGCCAGCCCGTCGACCCCGTGTCGCTGCAGCCGCGCTGAGGTGCGCGCCACACCGGAGGTGTCCGTCACCGCCGCGATCGCCCGCAGGTCCTGGTCCAGGGGGGAGGCGCCCAGCTCGTTGATCCGCTCCGTGTCCATGAAGCTCGCATACAGCGCGCCCACCTTGGCTGCTTCGGTGGGAGCCGGCTCATCGGCGCCGGACGGCTGCGCGCTCCCCGAACCCTCCGCCGCGGGCGGCTGGTCGGCGGCGCCCTCAATGAGCTCGCGCGCAGCCTCCTCGGCCTCCTCGCGCAGCATGTCGAAGGCGCCGTAGCGACCGCGATCCCCCGGGATCTTGGCGGTGGAGAGCCACCGCCCGTTGACGTAGCCGAACAAGTCGTCCTGCGGGCGGACGGAGGTGTCCATGTGGGTGCGGTCAATGCCAGAACTCATGGCAACCACCGTATGCCGTCACCATCCTGACCCCGCATGCTGTTGCCGCCGTCATGCTCCGCCCGGTAGGGCAGCCGCGGCCTTCCGTCGGTGACGGGCAGCCGCTGCCCGCCTGCGCGACGTCTGCGGACGCGCCTGTGCGCCCGGCCACTTTGGGGGGTCGGGCGGGGGCGGGGTGGTCATAGGTGCCAGGTGACGCCGGTGGCATCGACGGTCGCTCTCAGGTCTTTGGTGTGCACGATGGTGTGGTGTCGCCCGCAGAGCAGGGCGAGGTTGAGGATG